>CANETC010000179.1 GCA_947441055.1 Cytophagaceae bacterium
GGACATGTCACCTATTTCTGCTGGAGTACGTCTTGTTACGGACCAAACACAAACGAATCACCCGACATAGTTGCACTCGACAGTCAAACAGTGGACTCTAGTTTTAAAGGCTATGTAGCTCCAAATGGCGTTGCTGGCATTACCAAAGTTCGTTACTGTTTCCAAACCATAGAAAATCCTCAGGATGAAGTATGTTACACAGTTACGCATAATTTTGGAGCCACATCCGTGATGCCAGCAACCCCTGTTTCAAGGGTCACTGCCGTGCAAGCAAATTACGACCCTACCTCACAAACCATTCATGTAGAAGTTAATGGGGGAAAAATTGATGTGATGAATATGCTTGGACAACAGGTATTATTAACTTTCAGGTATGACGGGGCTGGGATGTCAGCCGACGCATCCACCCTTAAAACCGGATATTACTTCCTGTTTGGAAGAAATGAAAGTGGCCCCTGGTCAGCCCGAGTGGTTGTTAGCAAACAATAATATTTACGAATCTGATTTACAGAAAAAGGAGCCAAAAGGCTCCTTTTTCTTTTTAGTCGGGGCGGCGGGATTTGAACCCACGACCCCTAGCACCCCATGCTAGTACGCTACCAGGCTGCGCTACGCCCCGAAATCAAAGCGAAATTAAGAAAAGAAATTTCTCCTTCAATGTGCCAAATAAATTTAACAGGCGCTCCAATACATGAATTTAGGCTTATATCCTATGGCATTATAATATTCAGGAGCCAGTCCAAAATGTTCCTTCATGGAAGGAATTCCAAATACTCGTTTCGTCTGATTAAAAACAAGAATTGACTCAGAACCTTGATTTTCGATTTTGTCACAAATGTTTAAAAGTGAACCCAAAGCCTGTTCGGGTAAAATTTCACCTGCTTGAGAACAGGCAAACACAAACGCCGAATAAGCCGCCAATAAACGGGGACCCATCTTTATATTTTCTGATAAATCCCATTCTTGCGGGAATAAACTCGTAACCAAACTAACCCCTTTTTTGGCGCGGCTTATGGCTACGTTCAAACGGTTTTCACCTCCCTCCTGCCCAAGGCTTCCAAATTGAGAAATTCGGCGCCCTTGTTCGTTCTTGCCATAAGCAACTGAAAACCAGATGTAGTCACGCTCATCTCCTTGCACATTCTCAATATTTTTGACAAAAAACCAATCCGGAATAAGTACTGATTCCTCCATGGCTTTAATCAACAACAACTCTTCTATCAGATATTGTTGCCGCAAATTAAAGGTGATTACCCCCAAGGATTCGCCTGTTTTCTCTTTAAAAAAACGGATTGCATTCTCTACAATCCAGTCGGCCTCCACCTGATTCGTTTGATTGTCCCATTTGCCATCCACCTTTATGAATTGCAAAACAGATTTTCTAGGCAATAATGCCGCAGGAGCTGGAATTACCCGAAGTCGGCCATCATAAAAATGTTTATTTGAAAACTCCATCAATTCCGGATAAACACTGCGGTAATGTCCGGTAAGCATTTGAGAAGGATAAAATTGTTTGGCCAAATCAAGTAGTGAATCCTGTCCAGTAAAAAATTGCTCCGGATCTTCTTCCTCTTCCTCCCATCTCGTAGAAAAAAGCTGGTTTGGCGGGAGTTGTTTTGAGTCACCAATAACCACAACCTGCCGACCGCGGTAAACCGAAGGGATACCCTTTTCTGCAAAGCACTGTGAAGCTTCATCAAAGATCACCATATCAAAGGTTTTTTCCATTGGCCAAGTGGCCGACACAGATTCAGGAGTTGCTAACCAACAAGGAATGAATTTCAAGATTTCATCCCCATACAATTGCCAAAGACTGCGAAGTGGTAAACGCCTACGCTTTTTCGTTACCTGATGAAATAGACCTCGATAAGTCACGCGGTTCTGAAGGCGATTTCTCAACACATCTTTATGGCTCGCTTCCTCCAATTTAAGCCGAAGCATTTGCGCAGAAAGTACCCGCTTCTTCCGTATCATATCGGTCAGGATTTCACTGTCCTTTTCAAACCATTCGGATTTATATTCAAGTATAGAATGTCTTTGCCTTATACGATTCTTCCAGCCAAGGCACCATAATTTTTCAATCTCCTGCAGATTCGGGACATTTTTATTCAGACATGCCAGCTCCAAAAGTGAATTTTGCCAGTGGACTTCTATCCCGCTCAGAAGTTTATCAGATGCAGCCATCTCAAGCTCTGCCAATTTAAGATTGTTAAACTCCTCCTTTAAGCGAGGTAAAATTGAATCTCCAGAATCTGTATTTGGAAAAAGAACCTTCAATTGTAGAATGTCTGATTCGTGCTTAGAAAAAGCATTTGCAATTTTTCTGGCCATCGCCCCCAGTTCTTCAAGGTTTGTAATCCGGGTATCTGGCAAAACCCTTTTCAAAATCTGGAAATAGTTGGATTGTTTTTCCAATTGATCAATAATCACGGGAACTTGCTGAATTAGCAACCGGACTTCCTGACCTTCTGCGCCAAAAAATCCAAGTCCATTGAAAATCTGATTGGATGCAGATATTTGATGGAATTCAATGGCAGAATTGAGCGCATCCTCTGGCCTTGTAAAACCAGACCTTTTCAACTGCTTGTACTTACCCAAATAAACCGAAGTGGTTTTATTAAACAGTGCTTGAATTTTAAGAATTGCAATAGACTTGCCAGAATGGATTTCATGGATTTGATTGAATTCCAGAATCTCCGAAAAGGTGGAGGACAAACTAATTGGCCATGATTCCAAATCCTGAAGCAAAATCTCCAGGCGCTTGGCTACAGCTGATAATTTTTGAATAAACTCCGGAGAAAGAATTTCCTCAACAGAGCCTTGGCCCAGCCTGACATCTACTTCTGGAAATCCAACTGAACTCCGGCCCAATTCCATGGGAAAATCTTGTTCCAAATCTAATTCCTTCCATCCTTGTTTTTGCAAAAACTCCAGATTGGATGATTGCCTTTTCAAAATTTCTTCCAAAACCCGCAAATTGGAATTCACCTGTGAATCCCAAATGCCTCTTTTAGCCATCAAAAATCCCGGATGCCTACCGGCGAAAAACACATACGCAAATCGTTCAAACCAAGCAGTAAAGGAATGCCATTCACTTTCCTTGAAGTTCATAAAATTCGAAAAAACCAAGGAAGTGCAATCCAACATGTCCAAATGCTTCAATTTTTCCTCCAAAGCATGGAAAGAAATTCCACAAACTGATTCATCAAAAACTGCCAGTTTCCAATCCTCAAACCTTTCCGAAATGCTGCTGATTTCATGACAAATCTTCAAGAAATCCCGCTCAAGCATGACTGTATCAAGCCCTTTGTTCCGAGTTTCTGTTTCTTCAAGTCCTTCGATATGTTTGCTTATCAAGGCATAAAGTCCAGCCAAATCATTTCGATAATCTGCCCAAAGTGCGGCATGTCCTTCTATCCCCATGGCAGCAAGGCGCCTGTGGACCACTTCGAGGGCCACTTTTTTCTGACAAACAACCAAAACGGATTTCCCATTGGCTGTACATGCAGCAACAAGATTGGAAATCAACTGCGATTTCCCGGTTCCGGGTGGGCCTTGCACAAGCAAACTCGAACCCGACAAAATTTCACGAAGACAGTCCTCCTGACTGCCATCTAAGGCAAGCGGGAATAACATTTCCTTTTCCTTAACTGCAGACTGTGTCCGATTTTGACCATTCAGGAAGATGGATTCCAAATCAGCTCCCGACTGTTCCAGGACTTCAAAATCAGGCAGCAACATTGAATCACTCAAGGAAAATAAACCAAACATGGATTCCTGCTGAAGACGAAGAACCCCATTTCCAAATCCAGAAGGCAGTTCCTGCTTTTTCAAAAATTTGAACTCCTGTAATGACAGAGAAAAAAGGTCGGAATTGAAATTGATATCAATTGAGGATTCCTTTAAAATTTCATACAGTTTGGTGAGATATTCAATGGCATCTTCTGCCTCAATCCCAAGTTCCTTTTCGAACAAGGTTCCGTCTAGTGATTTGCCTGTATGATGGGAATAGGCCAGCATAAAGGCAGGATTTAATATTGCCGCTTCAACTTTTGGCTCTATCCACCAAAACTTACCATCCGTTTCAAGCGAAAATGGAATAAACTGAAATGGCGTTCGAACCCATGTTCCATCCGGCCATTGGCCTAAAATGAATGGCCAGGCCATAAATAAATTGTCTGTACCTCTTTCCTGATTCTCGAGGATTCTGCTTCTGGAAAGCTTATTCAACCTTGCTCCAATCCGATTTTCTGAAGGATTTCTCGGATCGAAAGCGGCTGCGATTCGTATTTTTTTCTTACCAGATAATACCGCGTTCAAAATTTCAACAAACGAAATTCCAGTTTCCTGACAAATCAGATGAAGATCTACATGGATATCAGCCTTTGAACGACCCATCCAAAGCAAGGGATTTCCTGAAGACAGGTTTGTAAGCTTTCTTTTGAAAATCGAAACATCGCTTGCCATGGCTGCAAAATAAAAAGGGCATGGTCAAATGCCATGCCCAATAAAAATTTAAATCGGATTATCAGCTTTCGCTACGCTCTTCTTGGGAAGAATTCCGATCTGAGGAATCACTCCCATCACTGGAAGGAGTTCTATTTTGGCTATAATTTGTATTGCCTGAATAACGCGGATTGGCGCCATTCTCTTGCGGACGCTCACCGTATTGTCTACGCTCGCCACCCACTGGACTATTCTGTGCTGCGTCGCGGTTGTATCCAGAACCAGATTCCCGGTTGCCATAACCATTGTCGCGATTATAGCCTGGATTGCGGTTTCCGTATCCATTGTCGCGGTTGTAGCCAGATGAACCAGATTCGCGGTTTCCGTATCCATTGTCGCGGTTGTATCCAGATGAACCAGATTCGCGATTTCCGTATCCATTGTCACGGTTGTATCCAGATGAACCAGATTCGCGGTTTCCGTATCCATTGTCACGGTTGTACCCAGATGAACCAGATTCGCGGTTACCGTATCCATTGTCGCGGTTGTATCCAGATGAACCAGATTCGCGGTTTCCGTATCCGTTGTCGCGGTTGTAACCTGATGCAGACCCGCTGTTTCCGTAACCTGAGTTTCCTCCACGGTTGTAGCCAGAATCACGGTTGCCGTAGCCGCCACTATTTTCTCTGTTATAGCTCGGATTTCTTCCTGGATTGTTATACCCTCCACCTTGAGAATAACCAGATGAAGGACGAGATTGGTAAGATCCTCTATTTTGATAACCGGATGAAGCGCCAGGATTTTGAATATTATCAAGATCACGCTTGAGTTCACCCATAATCTTAATCTTCATTCTCAACTTTCTGATGGAAGTATTAAGCCTTGAAAACCTCGATCTATTTTCATCAGTCGCACGATCTTCCGGGCTCATAAACTCAAATTCAGCCTGAGTTACCTTCACATTCATATCCTCCTTGATGATGATCTCGTCCATGGCTTCAATCTTCGCCTGAATTTGATCCGCAGGACTCATCGCTCTATAATCAGGATACTTCGTATTAACCACCCTGGCAAGGTAACTGGATTCAAAAATGCGATCCGAGATGGCATTAAACTGATTAAAC
>CANETC010000180.1 GCA_947441055.1 Cytophagaceae bacterium
ACGACAATTGCATTCCAGATAACATTTACTCCTATGAAGAACCTTTTATTCTCCACCTTCCTTCTGCTCAACAGCATGTTTGCGTATTGCCAAACCGTTACTTTTCAAGAGAACTTCGAAGGATATCAAGGATTTGGTTCCACGCTTACAAATGGTTGGAATACAAGTTCTGTAGGATTTAAAGTTTATATAAGAACATTTCCAGGTGGAGCAAACAACAAAATCTGCGAATTAGCCCTAACCAACAACCACCGAACCGACTCCCTCACAACGCCAGAATTGACGCTAATTACTGGCTCAGCTATTCTTAGTTTTGACAGTCGAATTGTAGATTCCTACATCGGAACAACTGCTTCTTTTTCCCATATTCCGACAAGCGGCGATGCCCTTACTGCATTTCTTTCTATCAATGGAGGAAACTACTCGCAAGTTGAAAATATGCTTCCATTTTATCCTACCAGTTCTGCGGGTCTGGCATTTACCAATTTCTCCATTCCAATCAACAGTGATGCTGGTGCTGTGGCAAAAGTGAAATTTGTGGCCAAGGCCAAACCCAATACAGAGTGGTTTCCCTCACTCGACAATTTCGTTCTTACCAGCAACAGCGATCCTACATCTGTTTCCAGAAAAAGACATTTAGAAGATAAGATTCAATTGATTCCGAATCCTGCCAACCAGCGCGTTACCATTCTTTCACCCAGCGGATTTGGCAACAAGGCAGAAGTAGAAATTTACAACATCCTTGGAACCCTTGTCTTTTCAAGTTCGATGAATTCGGGTAAATGCGTTACCGACATTTCAAATTTCAAACCCGGCATTTACCTGGTGAAAGTAAGCGAAGGAAAACAGTCTGCTTTCGAAAGGTTGGTTGTAAAACAGTAAGCCAATTAGCCTTTATACAGCAGACAAACTGCTTTTGCCTCAATTCCCTTCAACTCGCCGGCGAAGCCAAGCTGCTCGGCTGTTGTGGCCTTGATTGAAACATCATCCAATCCAATTTGCAGTATTTCCGAAATGGCCTTTCTCATTTCGGGAACAATGGCCGCAATTTTAGGCGCCTGCAAAATTAAAGCACAATCCACATTTCCCACTTTCCATCCCTTATCACTGATCATTTTATAGGTCCTGGCGAGCAATATCTTGCTGTCGATATTTTTGAACTGTTGATCGGTATCGGCAAAATGAACGCCAATATCACCCATTGAAAGGGCACCCAGCATGGCATCGCAAATGGCATGGAGCAAAACATCTGCATCTGAATGTCCAACCGCCCCAAGTCTGGAAGGAATCAGAATTCCCCCAAGCCAAAGTTGCCTGCCTTCAGCAAGCCGATGCACATCATACCCAATTCCAATTCTAATAGCTGGCTTTTCCATTTAAATTTTTACTGGTGCACAAGGTAAACACAGACAATCGATTCGGGCAAATCCAGTACCAAATTGAAAGGCTGAATTCCTAAAATTAGTCCGGAAACAAGGGAAAATCAGGAATTGCGGCTCAATCTGAATTTCTTTGCAGTATGAATTACCTCTCAGCCGAGAATCTGCACAAGACCCTTAACCATAAAAACCTCCTGAATGGCGTAACCTTTGGCCTAAACCACGGTGAAAAAGTTGCCCTTGTGGGTCCAAATGGTGCTGGAAAATCAACTTTTCTAAAGATTCTCTCGGGCAAAGAATCGGCCGATGAAGGCGTTGTTTCTGTTCGGAAGGATATCCGCTTGGGTTTTCAGGACCAGCAAAGTCAACTGGAAGAACATCTCAGCGTATTTGAAAATCTATTTCACGCCTCCCACCCTACCGTTGGGAAAATATTGGAGTATGATTTCTTACTGGAGCGAGGACACCTTTCTGAAAAGGAAGAAGTTCAATTGCAAAAACTCAATGAAGAACTTACCAGACTCGATGCCTGGGCATTTGAAACAAGAATTCGCGAAATTTTAGGAAAGCTGCATTTGCAGGGTATGGAAAACCAGCTTGCGGGAACTCTTTCCGGTGGGCAGAAAAAGCGGGTTGCCATGGCAAAAGTCCTGTTGATGGAGCCAGACATTCTCATTCTGGACGAACCAACCAACCATCTGGACATGGAAGCAATCGAGTGGCTGGAAGACCTGATTTCCAGGCGATTTCACACAATCTTGATGGTTACCCACGACAGGTATTTTATGGATCGTGTCTGCAATCAGATTGTGGAATTACAGGATGGAGAAATCACCCGATACAAAGGTGGTTATACATATTATCTGGAAAAACGCACAGAAATTCAAGAGGTTCGAAATGCCGAAATCAACAAAGCTCAAAACCGCTACCGGCGCGAACTCGACTGGATTCGAAGACAACCAAAAGCCCGGGGCACCAAGGCTAAATATCGCGTTGATGCCTTCGAAGAAACCAAGGAAGTTGCCTTCCAGAAAACTGCAGAAACAAATCTTCAGCTTTCTGTAAAGCAGGTTCGTCAAGGCGGCAAAGTGCTCAACTTGAAAAAAGTTAATTTTCGATTGGGAGACAAAGTTCTGCTCAAAGACTTTACCCACCTTTTTAGCCCAGGAGAAAGAGTTGGAATTATAGGACCCAATGGAGTTGGAAAGACAAGTTTCATTCGACTTCTCACGGGTGAAAACACCCAAACCACAGGTGATATTGACAGAGGCGAGAACACGAAAATTGGTTATTACTCGCAAGAATCAGACGAACTCCGCAACGATAAGAAGATTATCGAAATGGTGTCTGAAGTGGCCGATGTGATTGAAATGGCCAATGGCAGCAAGATAACCGCATCCCAATTCCTGACACAATTTCACTTTCCGCCACCCGCGCAACAACAAAAAATCGGAACCCTTAGTGGAGGAGAACGAAGAAGAGTTCAGCTGATGATGACCCTACTTCGAAATCCCAATTTCCTGATTCTGGATGAACCAAGTAATGATTTCGACATTAACACGCTCCATGTTCTGGAAGAATTCCTTCTTGATTTTCCGGGTACACTTTTGATTGTAAGTCACGATAGATTTCTTTTAGACAAACTTGCAGACCATTTGTTTGTATTCGAAGGAAATGGCGTAATCAAGGATTTTCCGGGTAATTACACACAATGGAAATGGGCCGAAGAAGAAAAGGCAGAGTTGGCTGCACAGGAAAAACAACTTGAAAACAAAAGAAATGCCTCAAAACCGAAGGAAGAGGAAAAGCCAAAGGCCCCTACTCAGAAATTGAGTTTTAAAGAGCGACAGGAATTAGAAAATCTGGAGAAAGAAATTGAAAAGATGGAAGCGAGAAAAGCTGAAATTGGATCAACTTTAGAAGCCGGTACGGAAACCGACCACCAGAAACTGAATGCACTCATTACCGAACTTGGCTATGTTAGTCAGCAATTGGATGTAAAATCAATGCGCTGGCTGGAATTGAGCGAAAGGGTCTGATTATTTTTCAGGGATATTGTTTCGAACCACTTTAAGCCAACTGCTTAATGGTTTCCGTCTTTTAAAATGAAGGCTATAAAAATACAAGCCCTCGCTTAAGTCTGGCTTCCAAATAAAATCTCTGCTGGTTTCATAATAAACCCGATGCCCCCAGCGATTGAAAATTTCCACAAAGTCAAATTCACTCGCACAATTATTGTTTGGTGCAATCTTGTCCAACGAAAGGACATCATTAAGTTCATCTCCATTATAGGTTAATAGATTGGGAAGCAATCCGAGGCTATCTGATCCATAATTAAGATTGAAAGTATAGTTTAGCGTATCGAGCAAAACACTCTCTCTGCAACTTTGTGCCCGGGCAAGAAACATAATCTCGTATTGGCCGCCTGCTCCATCACAAGTTGCATCAAATCTAAAATCTCCGAAAGCGCTTCCTAATCCGCTTAACTGTTCCGGAAACGAATATCCCGGCTGTGTCTTAAGTGTTCCTTCCGGTACGATAAAAATCAGACTTCCATCCGACATGGTTGCGCGAACCTTAAAGGCAATGCTCTCACGCTCTGAAACTGAAATTTGATTGCTACTTCCTGCATAATCAGAGAAAATCCTCAAATCAGGCTGATCTGGTAAAAATTTGAAGATTTGATTTACGGTGTCATATTTTATTTCACCGCACTGAATGGCCTGCACCACGATTTGAACCCGAATAATTCCATCATCGGGAATTTTACAAATACCTGAAAAGGCGATGTTGTCTTTCACGATTCCATAACCAGTTCCCGATGGAAACTCCATCCCAGCCACTTGCGCAAAAGGCAAACCCGAAGAAGTAAACAAAGTGGAGCTTACAACCAAACCAGCATCTTGCGATTGAAATGCCTCAACCGGAATAAGCAAGGGAAGGGTTTGCTTCAATTTGATTGTATCCGGGAAAAAACCCATTAGAACAATTGAAGGATCTTCAAGCGGATTTGGCTTTATATCCAGGTAAATGTCCAAAGTATCTGCGTAGGATTCTGGACAGCCGTTGTCTGTGGCCAAAAGTCGAATCTTCCAAGGCTGTCCGGGCGGAGTAACCGAGCAGGGAGGCAGACAAACTTCTGCTTGCGCTGAGTCATTTCCATTTCCGATAAAATACAAATTACTGATCTGAAGGTTTGTAGGACCCTGTAAAACTTTCAGATTAAAAGTAATCTCAGTATTCTGCTGTATATCTGAGAGCTTTAGAGGAAAGCAAAAATTATTTTCCTGCGTTTTCAGACTTAATGTATCGTCCTTTCCCAATCGGATGCCCTGAGGATTGTTCATTACAATCACCGGAGGATCATTGGGCGGGCAATCCACAACCTGCACCTGCATTTCCTTTCGAACCTCCCCTATTTTAAAACCATCTCGAAACTCCTCACATTTCACCGAAAAGACAAATAAGCCCGCCATACTTGCTTTGCACGAAAGTAAGCCAGTTTGGGAGTTAATCTGCAACGCTGGATTTCCTGGTATTGCCAAATCAAAACGAAATCCAGGGGACCAATCCACAGGGTCGTAAGGCGCTGGAATTGGCGGGATTCCACGGGGCGTTATGCTGCTGGAATTTCCCATCAAAGGATCGGTAAGGGAGTAAACCAATTGATCTCCATCCGGGTCAATCGCAGCAAAAGACAAGGTAAAATTCTGGTTGATGCATGGAAAATCAGCCAAAATAGGCACAAATTGAGGAGAGCCATTCAGATAAGGAATGCCCAATTTGATAACAGGCGGAAACTCCATGTAAAAAGTCTGGCCAGAACTTCCAGGATTGTTGATGTTTGAAATTGTATTGTTTCGGCAACAACGCTCCCAGATCATATAGTATCCTTTGGCAGAATTATAAACCATGGGATCCATGAAAAAATCGGTACCATAACTCAAAACCTGGGTTTTGATGTTCACCGCTGTACCGCAATTGGGATTGGTGTATGGCAAAAACTGACTACTATCTTCCAGTGGGAGAAATAGTGAATCCATATATTGGTTGTCAAATCTTCGGAAAATATGACAAATGGCATAGTCGTCCTTTGCCCCCTGACTCCCGTTAATATAATCAAAATACAAGGTCAAATTGAACTTATACTGGTTCATTCC
>CANETC010000181.1 GCA_947441055.1 Cytophagaceae bacterium
TCCAACTTTTTCAACAATTCAGATAAAATCAGTTCCTATAAATGGGACAAGTATACTGGTGAAAGGGAAATCCCCAACCTACCCCTCTCCTACCAAATTCCGGACAGCCTGTTTCATGAAATGAAACTCATTTCGGACGACAATGGAAACAAGGCCAGCATTTCGGCTGTTTACCTTGGCGATATAAAAACCATTGCTTCAGATACCGTTATCCTCTACTGCCACGGCAATAAATTCCACATGGATTTATACTGGAACCGAGCAAAGCTTCTTGCTTATACAGGTGGATTGGGAAGGTTTGGCGTGATGATGATGGATTACCGGGGTTATGGCCTCAGCGAAGGCGAACCAAGCGAATACGGCTTGCAGGCCGATGTGATTGCCTGCATGAAATGGCTGAAAGAAAATGGTCTTAAAAGTGAAAATTTAATCCTTTACGGCTTCAGCCTTGGTTCTGCTCCCGCCACAAAACTTGCCATTGAAAATCCGGTAATGTCTGCAGCCAAACTGGTATTGGAAGCGCCTTTCGCATCTGCCCAAGCCCTTACGGAAGATGCTGCGAAACTCAGTTTACCGGCTTCCTACTTCACAAATATTAAAGTGGACAATGAATCCACAATCCGCAACCTAAAGATTCCATTCTGCCTTTTTCATGGCCGGGACGATGATTTCCTTCGCTATGAGGCGCATGGCAGAAGAGTTTTTGAAGCTTGTCCGGAAAGCCCTGGAAAAGAACAGCATGTTGTTCCTGCTGCAGTACACAACAATCTTCCGGCCGTAATGGGTTTTGAAACCTATTCGCAGGCTTTGCTGAATTTTATCCGGAAGTAAGCAAATTCTAGCTGAGCACTGCCATCCCCCGCTTGGTGGGTACATAGCTGAATTTCGTAAACCAGCCCATTTCGAGGGCCACTTTTACTGAATCGGAAATCATTCCGTGGTGCTCAAAATCATCCACAAGCACAAACCCGCCTTTTGCCATCAGGCAGCGCGCAATCCACAAATCGTATAATTTACCAAAATAGGTATGCTCACCATCCACATGGATGATGTGAAACGGTCCGGAAAGTTTGAGTGAATTTTGAATGGCAGATGAACTGGAAAACCCTTCTAATAGGAAATAATCCAACAAATGTCCTTCTGCTTTAAGCAAACGAAAAGTAGAAGCTGCTTTTTCAAGTCCGCCCGGGATGTACAAATTAGGATCCACTCCGGTATAGAAAACCCTTTTACCCTGAAGCGCCTTGGCAAAAACCAATCCAGAATAACCAGAACGAACCCCAAATTCTAAGAGTCTTGGCTCTTCGATATTCTTTCCCAGGAAATTATACAACCTGTGGTAATAAGGATAATAATTGTCGGCAAGCAACCAATCATCACCCAGGTTTTCATCGCCCTCAAGCCAGCATGGATACCGGTTTCCCGCAAGGTCATGAAACATCTGCGAAGAAGTCGGGGCTGGCATAGAAAGCAAAGAGTCCACATCCAAAACAGGCGCACAAGCCGGCATGGAAGCAGGCACGGCTTTCTTGAGCGCCTTTCGCACTTCTTCAGGAACATTTAAGGTGGCAAGGTCATGAGAAGTAGCCCGCAAAGGCTTTGTGAACAATCCCGGCAAGACGCTTAATTTCCGAATCATGTAGTGCAAAATTTGATTCAAGATTACCAATTTTTATGCTTTGGCGCAAAGGCACATTATGCTAAATTGCTGACGAATGAGCAAACTCATCATACTCCTTGTGAAAGCGTACAAATGCCTGATTTCGCCACATCTTCCTCGTGCCTGCCGATATCAGCCAACTTGTTCCTCCTACATGATTGGGGCACTTGAAAAGCATGGCCTTTTTAAAGGATTATGGCTCGGCATTCGCCGAATTGGCAGATGCCATCCCTGGGGCGGTCATGGTTTTGATCCGGTTCCTTAAAATTCCTTATTCAAAAAATATCAATTCAATCAAACCAAATTAAATATCGTCCATGAAAGCCCACATCAACACCATTCTGATTGCAATTGCCATTGTAATTACAGCAAGCATCTTTTCCAATGCCTACCTAAACCGGGGCAAGAAGCAAAACTCCATCAATGTCACAGGCCTTGGCAGCCGGGACTTTGTTTCAGACTTAATCGTTTGGAGCGGGAATTGTACCCGTAAAAACCTGGTCTTGAAACAAGCCTACGCCGAACTTGATGCCGACAGAGAAACCATCAAAAAATATCTTTCTGACAAAGGGGTACCTTCTGAAAGTATCGTTTTCTCTTCGGTGAGTATAGAAAAAGAATTTAGCGATGCTTACGACAATTCAGGCAATCGCAGCGGAAGCGTTTTTACCGGATACAGGCTGCAGCAACTTGTACAAATCGAATCCAAAGATGTGGACCGGATTGAAGGCATTTCCAGAGAAGTGAGCCAACTGATCAACCAGGGCGTGGAATTCTATTCCCACACCCCCGAATATTACTATACAAAACTGGCTGCACTGAAAGTAGAAATGATCGCCGAAGCCACTAAGGATGCCAAAAACCGCGCAGCGAAAATTGCAGAAAATGCAGGAAGTGGTGTTGGAAGACTTAAAACCGCTGAAATGGGCGTCTTTCAGATTGTGGCTCAGAACTCATCCGAAGAATATTCCTGGGGGGGTTCTTTCAACACAACTGCCAAAAGAAAAACGGCAAGCATTACAGTTAAACTCGATTACGAGGTAGAGTAATCAGGCCTTTGCAAGCCAGGCACGAACCGAATGCCAGGCCACAATCCCGGCACTAACTGCGACATTTAATGAATGTTTCATGCCGAATTGTGGAATCTCCACAACAGCATCCACCATTTCAAGTGCCTTGTCTGAAACACCGGTAATTTCATTGCCCAGCACAATGGCCAATGGGCCAGAAGGAATAAAATTCTGAAGGAGAGTGCTACCGGTAGTTTGCTCCAGGGCTACCAATTGAAATCCCTTATTTCTCAAGGCAATCAGGCAATCTTGCAGGGATTCATAATGAACCCAATTCACTGATTCAGTGGCACCAAGTGCTGTTTTTTCAATCTCCCGGTGTGGAGGCTGGCCCGTAAAGCCACATAGGTAAATTCCTTCTGCACCCAATGCATCGGCAGTACGAAAAACTGAGCCCACATTGGAAAGACTTCTGATGTTGTCGAGGACAAAAACAAAAGGGAATTTTTCGGAATCTCGGTTCTCCTCGGCCTCAAGCCGGCCCATTTCTTCCATGGAGAGCTTTATGAAACTCATGGCTAATTTTTCCGGTTAATGGTGAAAGCCACAAGGTCGGCAAGTCTGGATTTCGCTAGCGATTCTGGAAGAATTTCAAGAATTTCCAGAGCCCGGGAAGCAAACTCCTTCATTTTCGTTTCGGCATATTCCAGACCGCCTTTATTTTTTACGAAGGCAATAATTTCCCTAACTTTTTCTGGCCTGTCAGATTCGTTCTTGACCATGTAAATGATTTTTCGCTTTTCCAGCCAGCTGCCTTGGCTAAGGGCATGAATCAGCGGAAGCGTCATTTTCTTTTCTTTGATGTCAATCCCCAAAGGCTTGCCAATATCTTCTGAACCAAAATCAAAAAGGTCGTCTTTAATCTGGAATGCCATTCCCGTAAGACTGCCGAACTCCTTCATTTTGAGAATGGTTTGTTCATCGCTTCCAGCTGAGGCGGCACCCACTGCGCAACAAGATGAAATCAGAGTAGCGGTTTTCTTACGAATGATGTCGTAATAAACATCCTCTGTAATGTCCAGCTTTCTGGCCTTTTCAATCTGAAGGAGCTCACCTTCACTCATTTCACGCACAGCCTCCGAAACGATTTTGAGCAGGTCAAAATCATTGTTATTTATCGAAAGTAACAGCCCTTTTGACAACAGAAAATCCCCCACCAAAACCGCAATCTTATTCTTCCATAAGGCATTTATGCTGAAAAAGCCACGGCGGTAATTGCTGTCGTCCACCACATCGTCGTGCACCAGCGTTGCTGTATGCAACAGTTCTATCATCCCGGCTCCGCGGCGACTTGCCTCCGTAATTTCACCACAAGCAAGGGCCGAAAGGAAAACAAATAAGGGCCGCATCTGCTTGCCCTTGCTCTTCACGATATAAGCCGTGATGGTATCCAGCAGAAATACCTTGCTTCTAATTAGTTCCCTGAATTGTTTCTCAAATGCCTTAAGCTCTTCGGCTACAGGCTCCCGAATTTCCTGAATGGTGGGCATGCGCTGCAAAGGTAAACAGGCAAAACACCAATGCAGTGGATTTGCTGATTATTTCTTTGCATTGGCCTTAAATATTTGGATGGGAATCCCGAAAGGATTCTCCCATCATTTTCACATTTTCAATAACTGCACTGTTGGCAACTTATTTGGACTTTCCTTCCAGGCGAATCAGGCCTGATGAAAATGGAGCGCCTTCAATTTTCAGGACAAACAAACCGGTATAATCTCCCTGAAGTCTGAACAATCCATCTGAATCAATTTGGATTTCCTCTATCAAAATTCCGCGCATATCGAACAAAGAAATTTTCCGAAAACCGGCTGGCATATTCCGAACCCTGAAACTCTTCGAAGCCGGATTTGGATAGACCAGCAAAGAAGGCCTGACAACCCAAGTTTTAGTGGAAGATGGATCCAAAAGTGTGATGGTAAAAGAGGTTTTCAAGCTATCCTTCCCTCCATCGGCAATTCCTCCATTGTCTTTCAATTTTATGAATACACTGCATGTGCCGAGTGTATCTGAAATTGGCTCGAATTTAAGGGTATCCTTATCAAACCAAGGTTGCTTCGAAAACCAATCTGGCCTGTTGCAAACGATGGATGTATCCACAATTTGCTGCCACAATTCATCGTGTGGACCTGGCGTAAATTTCAAAACAAAACCAGCTCTGGCCCTGGCTACGCCATTGGATGCTGTATCATTTCCCGCCAGTTGGAGAATCGGCGAATCATTGATGGCTTTTACCTTAACAGTTTTAAAATAAACGCTTGTATCTACACCACCTCCAAGTGTTCCTCCATTGTCTTTTAACCTAACTTTTACCAAAAAAGTACCGTTTGAATCAGGAGCAGGTTTAAACTGCAGTGAGCTGCCAACCATTGCTGCATTTACAATTTTTCCGGGCGGGACCGATTCTACAGTAATTGTAACTTGCTGGGTACTATCAACCGGACTATTTCCAGGTGAAATATTGATTACCACATTCGGAAAAGTAACCAGGGCCTGGTCTTCGTTCAGGCCATCAATTGTACTGGTATCAAAAGTACAGGTAGGCTTTCGGTTGATGCTAAGATTCACCGAACGAATTCTATTGTTTCCCGCATCGGCAAATACAAGCCTAGTATTTTCTTCGTCAGCCCAAAATCCAAGCGGGCCTAAAAATTTAGAACTGGAAAAAGCACCGTCCTGAAAACCGGTGGCATCCATAAAAGTACCAACAAGCATTGTATCA
>CANETC010000182.1 GCA_947441055.1 Cytophagaceae bacterium
AAACCTTGTAACCAAGGTCTCCCGGTGTAAAATAAAATTTCTCGTAATAACCCGGATCATCGGGAATATGCATTTTCCGGTACTTGCCTAAGTATGTTCCATCTGCATCAAGAACAGCCGTGGTATTGTGATACAAACCTTCTGCCCGTTTCTCAAAAAGTGATGCTACAATTACCACACCAAGTTCAGCGGCAAGCTTACCAAGCAAATTTGTTGAGGGACCCGGAACAGATTCTGCCAGATTGAAATTGGCGTAATCCTCAACATCACAAAAATAGAGTGAGCGAAAAAGTTCCTGAAGCACAACAACTTGCGCGCCTTCTGCAGCCAGTTTGCGCACAGCTGAAATTGTTTTTTCAAGATTTTCTGCAGGATTTCCAGTGCAGGCCAATTGCGGCATTCCAATCCTGAGCTTTTCCTTTTTCATGATGCAATTTGAAATTTTTTCAAAAATAATCAGCGAATTCTGAGTCTTCGGCCAGAGGAAAGTGAGGAACTTCTGCCCATTCCGTTCATTTTACGAAGTGCCGAGGTTGAAACGCCGTATTTCCTTGAAATTGAACCCAGTGTATCTCCTTTTCTAATCCTGTGGTAATACACTTTTCGGGTGCGATAGCCGCCAGAGCTTCCACCTGAACGACTTCCTCCTCTTCGATCCAGATAAGCAAAAGTTTCCGGGGTTAGGCGATAATTATGACTCCGGATGGTTTTGCCATTGAAATCGAAAATCTCCATTGGGTTTAGGGGAATTCCCTGATAACGGACCTCAAAATGCAAATGTGGGCCAGAACTTCTTCCTGTACTTCCACCCTTTGCCATCAAATCACCCGCTTGAACAATTTGACCAACTGTACATTGAATGTCGGATAAGTGACCGTAAAGGGTTTCGAGTCCATTGTAATGTCGAACAAGAACATAATTGCCATAACCGCCGCCGTCCCAGTTTGTCAATCGCACCACACCATCCCAAACGGCTTTGATCGAATCACCTGTATCCAATTCAAGGTCAACGCCATAATGCCAACGGTATCCCCTTCGGCCAAACTCGGAGGTAATAAATGACTTAGGCACCGGCTCCGACCAATATTGGCCTTTGACCGTGTCGAAAAGGATAATGTCCAGCGTATCCTGAAACTTTGAAATATCAGACCGATATGGATTCAGCGAATAGGCATCCCAGATGGAATAATATTCCGTGGCTTTTACCCAGGAAGAATCAACCTCAAATTCTTCCGCAACTTCCACAAGACTTTGTTCTCCATCAAAAAAGGAAAAAGTATCTTCCGAAAGCATGGTTTTCGGACGGTGAAGTGTTTGTTTTTGTTCAGGATCTAAAATCGGTGTTTTGTCCACATATCTTTCAGACAAGAAACCCGACTTCTCCACCACATCTCTCCCACCGGAACCTCTAAACCGCCTGCTTCTACCGCGTTTATTTTTGATTTTTGTAGGCTTGATGTAAACAGCATCCCTCCTTTTGGATGATTTGCCTCGCTTGCGTTTCCGGCGTTGTGCATCTGCCTCCCCCAGGCTAATTACCAGGGCAAGAATCAGCAATAATATGTTTCGAAAAATACGAATCAAAACTGCGATTAATGTTCAATTGACGCCAAATACCTTTCTGCATCCAAGGCAGCCATACAACCGGTGCCAGCTGCCGTAATGGCCTGCCTGTAAATATGGTCTTGGGCATCGCCACAAGCGAAAACCCCAGCAACATTGGTGCGGGTGGAAACTTTATCGGTAAGGATATATCCATTCTCATCCATGTCAATCACCCCATTAAAAATACGGGTATTTGGCTGATGACCAATGGCTACAAAAAAGCCGGTAGCCACGATGGTTTGCTCTTCTCCGGTCTTAATGTTTTTCACTCTGGCACCCTCTACTCCGTCTTCTCCCAAAATTTCGAGAGTTTCTGTATTCCAAAGTACCTCAATATTTGCTGTGCTTAAAACTCGGTTTTGCATGATGGTACTGGCCCTCATTTCACCGCGTCGAACAAGCATTGTCACCTTTCTGCAAAGTTTGGACAGGTATGTCGCTTCCTCGCAAGCCGTATCTCCGGCGCCTACGATGATGACATCCTGACCACGAAAGAAAAATCCATCGCAAACGGCACAGGCCGAAACGCCCTTTCCATTCAGGCGGCTTTCGGATTCAATGCCCAGCCATTTTGCTGAAGCGCCCGTTGAAATGATGATGGTAGCCGCTTCAAAAGTTTTTTCCTCATCCACCGTAACTTTTAAAGGAGAAGAAGAAAAATCAACGGAAGTTACCATTCCACTGCGGATGTCAGCGCCGAAACGCTCGGATTGTTTACGCAAATCCTCCATCATTTGCGGACCCATAATTCCATCCGGATAACCAGGGAAATTTTCCACATCATTGGTAATCATCAACTGTCCACCAGGCTCAGGACCCGTATATAAAACAGGATTTAAACCAGCGCGGGACGCATAAATGGCTGCGGTATATCCGGCAGGACCGGAACCAATAATCAGACAGGAAATAACTTGCTTATCCATAAGTTGAGGATTTGTATTGCTTTCAAAATGGGCTGCAAATTTGGCCTTATCTGCCTGCATATGCAAGCACTTTGCGTTCCCGAAAATCGGCGAGTTGTTTTTAAGGAAGGTTTTTCTCAGCCTTTCTTCATTAGAAACTACATTTGCGCCTACAATCAACAACGCCAATTTGAAGTTCCCGCTTAAAGAAATCGCCCTGGAGACACTCAGCATACCTGTGTTTGGTGTAGTTTCAGAAGAAGCCGAACGCCTCGGGATACCCACCTGGGTAATTGGTGGATTTGTGCGCGACCGGCTTCTAAAACAGGAATCAAAAGATGCAGATTTTGTTTGTACTGGCGATTGCCTGGAATTGGCATCCGCAGTGGCAGAACGATTGGATGCCCAGAAAAGTCTGACAGTCTTTAAAAATTTCGGAACGGCCCAGGTAAAATCCGATGGATGGATTTTGGAATTTGTGAGTGCCCGAAAGGAATCCTACCGCAATGATTCAAGAAAACCAGAAGTTGAGCCGGGCACATTGGAAGAAGATCAACTACGCAGAGATTTAAGCATCAATGCTTTGGCCATTTCCATTTCAGGAAAAGACAAAGGCAGCTGGCTGGATCCTTTCCATGGACTTGAAGACCTGCAAAACAAAATCATTCGAACGCCGCAATCGCCAGAAACAACCTTTTCAGACGATCCGCTTCGCATGCTGCGCTGCATTCGTTTTGCAGCAAGATTAATTTTCGACATTGAGCCGGAAACTTTTGAAGGAATCCGAAATATGAAATCAAGACTCAGCATTATTTCTGCAGAGAGAATTTCAGATGAACTCAATAAAATAATCCAGATCAATCCCCCATCCTACGGATTTAAACTTCTGTATTACAGCGGACTTCTGGAAGAATTTTTTCCAGAACTTGTAGCCTTGGCGGGTGTAGAAAACCGGGATGGTAAGGCCCATAAAGACAATTTCTTTCACACGCTGGAAGTGCTTGACAATGTAGCCGCTAAGAGCTCTGATTTGTGGTTGCGTTGGGCCGCAATCCTTCATGACATTGCGAAACCTGCCACAAAACGGTTTGTTCCGGGTGAAGGCTGGACCTTTCACGGCCATGAAGAACGCGGGGCTCGAATGGTGCCTAAAATTTTCAATCGCCTTAAATTACCGCTGAACGAACACATGCGTTTTGTGGAAAAACTTGTCAGGTTGCACCTCAGGCCAATTTCCTTAACCAATGTTTCTGTAACCGATTCGGCCGTAAGGCGGCTCATGTTTGAGGCAGGAAATGATCTTGAAGCTTTGATGCAACTTTGTCGGGCAGATGTTACAACCAAAAACCCAAACAAGGCGCGACGCTATCTGGAGAAGTTTGACCAAGTTGAACAAAAAATGGCTTTGGTGGAAGAAGCTGACCGGCTGCGCAGTTTTCAGCCACTCCTCACAGGTGAGTTGATTATGGAAGTTTTTGGGATCAAACCTGGGAAGGAAGTGGGCACTTTAAAAGAGCAGATCCGCGAGGCCATCCTTGAAGGGCAGATCAAAAACACCTTGCAGGAATGTCTTTTTCTGGCCATTCAACTGGGAGATAATTTAGGCCTAAAGCCGGCGGATAATTTTGATGGTCAATCCTTTCTCGATCGCTTTCCGGAATAAAAAAAGGCGACCGAAGCCGCCTTTTTGAAGAATCAATTTTTGAAATTTTAAATTATCTGTTTTCGCCAATACGGCCAAAACCGATCAGGAGTTTTGCATAAAGGCCAGAAGCACCAATTTTTGGAAGTGTTGGCTTGCTTGTTTTCCAATCTGGATTGTCAATGGCATTTTTCTGGTTTACTTTAATGTTGTCTGTAGCAAATTGAGTATTATAGCCAATTCTAAACCCAAGGCTAAAACCTTTTGCATTGTCTTCAGTTACTTTTCCTAAAATGTATTGGGCACCCAAACCGATATCAAATACTGCATTGGAAGTCCAAACCAACATATTCTGCTGGTTTGCGTCAGTAATTACATTGGTAAAATCCGGATAAACACGGCTGGCAGCAGAAGCTTTCATTCTGATCCCAGATGAACCAAAGCCAATACCAATTAATGGATATACAATGAGTCCTTTTTTACGAAGGGCCACCATTCCGACATTGAACATCAAATTTCCTCCAAAGGATTGAGTCGAAGTAGTTCCATAGGTAGAATCGCCTTTGGCCCTAAGTATAAATTGCTTGCCACTTGATGCATTTCCGACACCTATATTCAATTCTCCACCCAGAATTATGCTTTTATATAAACCATAACCTTGAAAACCAAAGTTCATCATTCCGCCGCTTGGCTTTGCAAAATTCGCAACGCTCGTGGTTTTACTGGCAGAATCGTATATGTATGCGGAGCTCAAGTCGGCTGTATCCTTGTTAAAATACGGACTTGCATTATAACCTTGCTGTCCAACCATGAAATTAAATCCTCCGCCTGAAGAATTAAATTTAAAAATTTCCTGCGCACTTGCAGAAAGGGAAACCATCAGGAGCAAAGCAAAAATCTTCGTTGATTTGTTTTTCATTTTGTAATTAAATTTTGTTTTTAAGACTCAGGTGAATAACCGGTGCAATTATAAAGTCCAGCGGCCGCTTATTCATCCTACCGGAACACCTAATTTCGACAATTGGGTTATTTGATTTGAAAATTTCGGCAAGTTTCTGCTTTTCTTCAGCATTTATAGGCATTTCTTTCACAAGATCTTTCACTAATTTTCGATTAGAATCGCTGGTAAGCAATTGAAAATTAGTAGCTCCGGATTCCCTGAATTCAAA
>CANETC010000183.1 GCA_947441055.1 Cytophagaceae bacterium
ACAAGAAGGATGGGCAAGCCGACATTTCATTTTCCAATGGGGCAAATGGTCAGACAGAAACCATTGAAGTAAATGCCAAAGTGATCCGTTCTGTAGGTGCAAGGCTTGGCTTCAACAGCATGTCCACAACCGTTTCTTTAAACAATGCCATCGAAGATCAGAACATTGAATTGACGGGCAGCCTTGGAAATCGGCTTACACCAAAAGGTGCTACAATTGGTTCCGCCTTTACCACGGAGGATGGTAAAAACAACCTTTTTACTTCTTTTTCATCTGGTGGAATTTATGCGGGAATCGGTCTTCAGCGTAAAAAGAACCTCAGCATCAAAACAGAAAATCATGGCATTGTTTCCAGCAATTCCATTTTAACCATGTATGCCGATTTGATTGTTAATCCATGGACAAGTTTGACACCCTTTTCATATACGAGAAGTGGAACTGGAGTCAAAGAAGAGTTTGCAGTGGACAAGATAAAAACAAGCAAGCTTGGTTTTCGAACAGGTTTTGAAATTCGATTTAACGAGGTTGCTTTTATTTCTGCTGGTGGAGAAATTGGCTATCGGCCTTCCATTCAGGGGCAGGGTTTTTATGCTGCCATCAAAATTGGAATCCCTGTTTTTTCCTTTGGAAATCAGACTGATGCAAAGCCTTCAACCAATGTTGGTGAAGGACAAAGCATCAGCAAATAAAGAAATTTGATTTTTTTTTTCAGTCCGGTGGTTACCTTTTGGTTTCGCCGACGGATACAGGTTTAGATACACAATTTATTCATACACCTGTAATAAACTAAAGAAGCCCTTTTTTTGAAGGGCTTTTTTATTTTTAGTGCTTTATCACAATTCGTTTCCTTGATAATTGCCCGGAGCTGGTTTCGATTTCAGCGATGTGAACGCCTTCCGGAAGACTTTCCACTGAAAGATTGGCAACGGTTCCAAAGTTTTGGAATACCTGAAGCAAACGACCAGAAACATCGCGGATTCTAATCTTGCGGGTATCTTCAGGAAGCATGAAGGTGAGGCTGGAGCTTGCCGGATTCGGATAAAATTCAAAAGAAGGAATTTCGGAGACGAGGCTGCGGTTGGATACCACCAACAAATCAGCTTGCACATCAGCACTGATAACCAAACCCAAAGTATCCAGACTCATGGTAACCATGGGCTGCTTGCGTCCGTTTGCCCAGAGCATCACATCTTTGGTATTACCTCCCAGGAAATCGCCGGCTCCTCCCGGTATTAAGCTTGCCGGCAAAGGAATCCAGGTGCCAATTGTTCCAAAAATGATGACATAAGCTTCCAGCGTAGTGCTTAAGTTTATGGAATGCGTATTTCGCAAAACCTCGTATTGGCCACCTGGGAAATTAGCTGTTCCCCAACCATCAATAACACTTGTATCCTTCATATTGAGCTTGATGCCAATTTTATCGATGTTGGTGGAAACGCCACTAATTAAAATTGTGGTATCGAATGGAATTTCTACCCGGCTGCTGGTGGCATCGGTGTTCAGGTTCATACCCATCGTTGCCGGGAAGGTCATGATGGGAATCTGAGGGCTAAAGGAAAAAACAAATTCACTGGGCAGGGGCAGTCCACTTCCCGGCGGAATGGCAAAAACAAAACCTTTCAGGTAAAACCCACCGCTGTTGCGTACAAAGTAGGTATAAGAACCTGCAGAAACCTGGCAAATATTAGCTCCCGGCATTTGCGAAGCATAGGGAGTTCCAGCTGCCGCAATGTAGTTGGTGGTGTCTTCCAGGAATCCCTGAGGAAGTTGTGTCAAATCATAATTTTGACCAGTTCCCACCGCAGGTGAATCGCCTGTGTAGGGAATTGAAGTGCTTATTATTTGATCTCCCACATTGGCAATGTCATTTACCGTAAGTGAAATTTGGCAAAAACCCTTTTGGATCAGAAAGGTTAGACCAATTAATAAAAGTGCGCGAAGTTTCATAATTTCATTGGAGTTTTGAACTGCGAAAGTAGTGAAAATGAGTTAAAACTATTTCGGGTCTGAAGAGCATGAAAACAACATTAGGGTCTGTCGTTTGCGGACAATTGGTCGATTTAAAAGTAGGGCTTACATATCCCGCTGAAATTCGTTTTTCTGATGGAAAAATTGAATCCATCCGGAAAGTTGATTCCGCACCTCAGGTTTGGATTTTGCCAGGTTTTGTGGATGCCCATGTGCACATTGAAAGTTCCATGCTTGCGCCCTCGGAATTTGCTCCGCTTGCTTTGGCGCAGGGCACACTCGCTACCGTTTCTGATCCTCATGAAATTGCCAATGTTCTGGGAGAAGAGGGTGTTCGCTGGATGTTTGAAAATGGAAAAGATGCACCCCTGCATTTCCATTTTGGCGCACCGTCTTGTGTGCCAGCCACGATTTTCGAAACAGCCGGGGCTGAACTGGATGCTGCTGGCATTCGCAGGTTACTTTCCGACGGAACCTGTCAGTATCTCGCCGAGATGATGAATTGGCCGGGGGTTATTTTTGGTGATGCCGGTGTAAAAGAAAAAATAGCCATTGCCAAAGAAATGGGCGTGCCGGTTGATGGACATGCCCCAGGTCTCAGAGCCCAGCAGGCCCGGGATTATTTTGCTGCCAGTATACAAACCGACCACGAGTGTTTTTCTTTCGATGAAGGCCTTGAAAAAGCAGGTCTTGGAATTAAAATACTCATCCGGGAAGGAAGTGCCGCCAGAAATTTTGAAGCCCTTGTGCCGCTTTTCAAGCACCACCCGGAATTGCTTATGTTTTGTTCAGACGACAAGCACCCGGATGATCTTCTGCTTGGACATATCAACAAACTGGCTGCCCGTGCCATTCAATTGGGTTACGATTTTTATGATGTGCTGAGGGCTGCATGCCTGCATCCTGTTCAGCATTATGGCATTCCACTTGGGCAGCTGCAGGAAGGTGATTTTGCCGATTTTATTGTGGTGGACAATCTGGATGAAATGCAGGTTTTTCAAACATGGCGCAAAGGAGAATGTGTGTTTGAGCGGGATGCCCATTGCTGGAAACCCAATCCCGTGGAAGGCCATCCGAATTTGTTTATGGCGCATTTCCCTGAAGCCTCGGAATACCTGCCTGGCAGCACAAATTCCGGTCCCGTTTCTGTGCGGGTGATTGAAGCCATCGAGGGCCAATTGATTACGAAAGAATTGCAGGAAATTCTGATTTCTGAGGATGTATTTCTCAGGGCCGATTCCGATAAAGACATCCTTCACATCTCCGTTGTAAACCGTTATCGGAAAGCAAGTCCGGCCAATGCTTTTATTCGGGGTTTCGGCCTAAAAAATGCCGCCATTGCCAGTTCTGTGGCGCACGATTCGCACAATGTGGTGGCGGTTGGTTCAAGTCCGGACTTGTTGAAAAAAGCCGTTGATGCGGTCATGAATGCTTCGGGCGGAATTTCCATTGCTGGTCCGGATTTTTGCGAGGTGCTGCCACTTCCCATTGCCGGACTTATGTCGCCCGACAAGGGAGAAATTGTGGCTGCCGCCTATGAAACACTTTCAGGCCGGGCAAGGGAATGTGGTTCCACCCCCCGTGCGCCTTATATGCTTTTGTCTTTTATGGCTTTGCTCGTTATTCCTGAATTGAAACTAAGCGACCTCGGGCTATTCAATGGCCTGAGTTTTTCGTTTACTTCAGTAGAGAATTGATCAGAATTTCAGCGTAGCACCCAGAAGAAAATTGCGACCCGCCTGCGGGAAGTAAAAATTCTCTGTGGTTCTCTGTCCGCCATAGATATAGCCGAAAGTATAACCGGAGGTTTCATAAGCCTGGTTGAGCAAGTTGTTTACCAGCAAACTCAACTGCAGTTCCCGAACCAAGGGCAGTTGAATGTGCCAGGTGGCACGGAGGTTTAAAAACTGGTACGGATCGAGTGATTTGGCTTTATCGCCGGTATTGTCGAGGTATTGTCTTCCTGCAAATTTTGCCTGCAAACCGGCCTCAAAATTTCGGAAAGGTTGGTACACAATTTCCGCTGATGCAATGAGTGAAGGAGAGAAGGAAATCGCGGTGTTTTTTAACAATATTTCATCCTGAATGCCAGTGTCGTAATTGTCTACAAAATACCGGTATTCCCGGATGCGGTTCTGGCTTAGCGTGAGGTTTCCATTCACTTGAATTTTTTTGGAAATACTTGCTGCAGCTTCAAGTTCAAGGCCGGAGCGGTAACTGCTTTTCACATTGTTTCGGATGTAGGCGCCTACATCGTTTATGCGTCCGGTGAGAATAAGCTGGTTTACATATTCCATGTGGTACAAGTTAACAGAACTGCGAAACCTGCGGTTTTCAAAACGCCAGCCCAATTCAACATTGTGCAAAACTTCCGGTTTGGGGCGGCTGTCCGGACTTGAATTTGTAAAATCATCCCGCACAGGTTCGCGCTGCGATTTTCCATACCACAACCAGATTTGAGAAAGGGAATCCGGCGAGAAAGTAAGGCCAGCTTTGGGGTTGATGAAATTGAGGGAAACCTTCTGGTCGCTCGCAATTAGGTTTCGGTCGAAACCTGCAAATTGGTGGCCGATGTTTCGTATTTGAAGGTCGGCAAATAGGCGCAACTTAGGGCTCAACATATAACCTAATTTGATGTATTGTGTGATGTCAGTTTTGCTGGCATCATTGAAATAATATCTGAAATCATTGCCATTGGTAGCCCCTTCTTTTGTCCAGATTACTTTCCCAAAATGGTCGCCCAGATACCGGTTGGCGGCTCCGCCCCAGCTTAGGTTCAGCTTTTCACCATGGTATTGCAGCGACCAGGTTCCTCCAAAAAAATGATTGTCGAGCCAGCGCTGGCGTACCAGGTCACTCGAAAGAACAGTATCGCTTCCATGGATGACGGGGGAAAGTGTATAATTCGCGAGTGGATCAGCCGTGCGGTATTCTTCATAATAACCAGCCCCTCTGGTATAATGCAGGGCCGTGTTGATGTTCCAGTTTTTTGCCGGTTCATAACTGTAAAAAAGCTGGTAATGGGTTTGGCGGTAGTTGTCGGTTTGGTTTTTATAGTTGAAATAATTGTAGGTGCGGGAGCCTGATTGTTGCAGATTCACCGAATCAGCTGTGGTGAGAATGGGAGGTCCAAATTGATTGCGCACAAAGAAATCCGCAATTCCCTGTGTGTTTCCTAGCAAGCGTGCTTCAGGAATTCCATTCCAGGCCTGATAGGTTTTTTCAGTACCATCCAGCAATACAAATTTCAGGATGCCTTTTTTGCCATAATATCCCCCTGAAAAATACTGGCTTCTCAAATCTGAACTACCCCGGTCGATG
>CANETC010000184.1 GCA_947441055.1 Cytophagaceae bacterium
GGGCCAAGTGGAGTTCATCGGGCGCATTTACAAAAGAGATGGCTTTTCCCTCTCTCATTGCTCTTCCTGTACGCCCAATGCGGTGAACATAGTCTTCGTATTGGATGGGCATGTCGAAGTTTACCACAAGTGAAATCTGCGCCACATCGAGACCTCTGGAGGCAACATCTGTTGAAACAAGTACCTTGGTTTTTCCTTCATGCAATGCTTCAACGGCAGCTGATCTCGAATTTGTTCCCTTATTGGCATGTAAAAAGGAAACTTCTGTTTCAAGCTTTCTTTGAAGGAAACGGCCAATCTCAGTTGCGTGTTTTTTTGTTTTCACAAAAACCAGAACAGCCTCTTCATCCTTTCTTTTTTGAAGAAGAAAAAGAAGCAGATTTAGCTTCGACTGGAAGTTTGGGGTTTTATAGACCTGCTGGCTGATTGTTTCTGCCGGCGTTGCTTGTGGACTGATTTCTATTTTTTCAGGGAATTCAAGGAATTCAGCGGATAAAATTTCTACCCTCTCTGGAAAAGTGGCGGAGAAAAGCATGTTCTGGCGTTTTCTGGGAATGATTTCCAGAATCTTACGGATTTGCGGCATGAAACCCATATCCATCATTCGATCTGCCTCATCAATCACCAGGGTTTTAATTTCCTTGAGCTTCCATTCCCCCATTTGATACATTTCAAGAAATCTTCCCGGCGTTGCAAAAACAAGGTCATTTCCTTTTTTTAATTCTGCCATCTGTGCCTGAATACCAATCCCTCCGACCATGCAAACAGCCCTGAGGTTCACATATCGATTCAGGGCTTCGAAGTGAAGCGTAAGCTGGGCAACAAGTTCTTTGGTTGGAGCAAGAACCACAGCCCTTGTAAGCTCGCCTTGCGGATAATGCAATTTGCCAATCAAGGGAATCAGAAAAGCGGCGGATTTGCCAGTTCCTGTTTGTGCAATACCAAGCACATCCTTACCAGATCGGATCAGTGGAATGGTGGCAGATTGAACCGGACTTGGTTCTGACCAGCCGATTTCCCGGATGGCATCCATCATCTGTTTGTTTAAACCAAAAACTTCAAATCCCTTCTGAAAGTCCATCTTTTTTTTCTTCGAAAATCAGCCTAAAATACTCCAAATCCTACACATGATTTTATTGTCAATCCTTCATTGGGTTGGAGTTTGCAAAACTTGGATTTAATATTGAATCCCGATTACTTTTTCTGCTCAAAAGAAAATGAGGGTTTAAAGCTCTTCAAGGATTATTAAAAACACCAAAAGCGCAGTGAACATTTCTTCAGCCTTGGACCAATATAAGTCGATGGGAAACCATCAACTCATTTTTGGTTATCGGGGTTCTTTGTCGAATGATCTTGTGTCCGCGCTTATCCAAATGGCCGATTCCAAGCTTAAGGAGCTTGAAACGCCGTTTCGCAAGAAAAAAGCCATAATCAACATCCTGATAGAAGGCCTTCAAAACAGCCTTTTTCACTCAATTGAAGGTCAGAAAACAGTTGGAAATGGCCACAATTGTCTTTTTCTCCTTGGCAAGCGCGAAGGGGAATATTTTATCAGGATTGGGAATTTCATTGAAAGCAGCAAAAAAGAGGTTCTGAGTGCAAAGATTGATAAACTCAATTCTATGGATGCGGAACAGATTCAACAGACGTATTTAGATGTGCTGGATCAGGGCGCTCTGTCCGACAAGGGAGGTGCAGGACTTGGTTTCCTACGCATTATCCGTGATTCTGGAAATAAAATTGCGTACTCATTTGAGCCAGCAGATGATAATCAACAAATGTTTTACAGTATGGAAATCCTGGTTTCTGATTAAACAGGAAAAAGAGAAATAAGATGGAGAATATTGAAATACAACCGACCGCCACAACCCCGAGAATCAGTTTCCGTCCGCTTGAGGGTTATTTCGAAATTTCAGGAAAATCGCTTCCTGAAAACTCCTACGATTTTTTTCAGCCATTGCTGGAATATGTGGAAGCATACGCGGAAAAACCTGTTGATGCCACCAAACTTGTCTTTAAACTTCAGTATTTCAATACATCCTCAACTTCCCATTTTTTGAGGATGATTAAGAAATTTGAAAAAATTCATGCCGCCGGAAAAAATGTAGAAGTGCATTGGTTTTACGACGAAGAAGACGAGGACATGAAAGAAGCAGGTGAAGATTTTAAAGTTCTGCTGAAACTTCCAATCTTGATCAAGGGAATTAAAATGGACTAATTGTCCAGTTCTAATCCTTTTTCATTTGTCTTCTTTTTCTTTCTGCTCTAATTAAGCTTAGCTCCCGGCTTGTTTGGCCTGCTACAGAAGTGTTTTCTGCAGCCCGCCTTACCAAATATGGCATTACGGAAAATACCGGCCCGTAGGGAACATATTTCGCCACATTAAAACCTTCTCCTGCCAGGGTATAACTGATGTTATCGCTCATACCCAGCAATTGAGCAAACCAGATTCTTTCATCATTTCGGTTCAGTTTCATGCTGTCAATTTTTCCGGCAAGAAGTCTGTTGCTTTCTTCATTGTGTGACCCCGCACAAAAATGCAGGACATCCAAATTTTCCAGACAAAAATCCAAAGCCTGATTGTAATCGGCATCGCATGCTTCCTTGCTGAGCTGTATCGGGTTTGGAAGTCCAAGTCTTTCCGCTCTCGCAGCTTCTTTTTCCATGTAAGCTCCACGCACCAGCTTCGCGCCAATGTACCAGGAATTGCTTCTGGCATTTGCACAAGCTTCTTTCAGATTACCCAGCATATCCGAGCGATAAAGCTGGAAAGTATTATACACGATGCAGGCTTTTTGATTGTGGATGGACATTTCCTCATAAGTCCACAAGTCAATCACATCCTGAATCCAGGTTTCTTCTGCGTCCACAAAAATCCGGACATTCTCTTTGGCTGCGGTGCTGCAGATTGCTGCAAAACGGGCTCTTGCTTTTTCAAGAGCAAGGGTTTCGTCGATGCCTAGTGCTTCACCGGCTTGAAGTTTTTCAAGTAAGTCTACCGATGCAATGCCTGTGGTTTTGAAAACTGCAAAGGGGATATCATCCCGGCCTTTGGAAGTTTTGATGGTTCGGATTGTTTCTTCTTTTACCCGATCAAAGCCTGCTTCGTTTTTTTCACCCTCAACAGAAAAATCCAGGATGGTGCCTACTTTAAAGTTGGCAAGTTCTCGGGTAGTTTTCATGCATTCTTCGATGGTTTCTCCACCGCAGAAATGTCGGAATATCGTGTTTTTCACGATGGATTTTACCGGAAGCCGAAGTTTGATGGAAAGCAGCAAGGCTTTAACCGCCAATTTATTGAGCCCGGGATTGTTCATCAGAGAGAACATCCACTCCATTTTCAAGAGTTCGGCATCGCTTCTGTGGGCAAAAGCAGTTCTGGGATTTCCCAGTTCAATTTGGTTTCTTGGTGTATTGGTCTCCGGCATAACATTTACCGGATCCATTCCGGTTGGCGCAAATGTAAGCCTTAGGTCGGAAATCCCCGTTCAAATTGGGTTTTCACAAAAAAACAGCATCAGGCTGGCTTTAACTCTTTTTCCATGGGGACCCCTGTTTTGGCAATGGCATTAAATCCGCCTTCCACTTCAATAAAATCATGAAATCCACGCGCTTTGAGAATCGAGGCCGCTATCATGCTTCTATATCCACCGGCGCAGTGGATGAAAACAGGTCCCTTTTCAGAGATGTCTTTTCCCGACCAGTTATTAATTTCATTAAGTGGCTGGTTAATGGCCGTTTCTACATGCAATGTCGAATATTCAGATTCCTTACGAACATCAATTACAAGACATTCTCCAGCATGAAAACGGGCTTCAAATTCAGCAGTAGAAATTCTCTGAACAGTATCAATTTCTTTGCTCCAGGACTCGAAACCGCCTTCAAGATAACCCAGCACATGATCAAAACCGATTCTTGAAAGTCTGGTGATGGTTTCTTCTTCCTCACCTGGTCTGCAAACCAAAAGAATGGATTGCTTTACATCCACAAACAAGGCGCCAACCCAGGGTGCAAAATCGCCTTTCAGGCCAATGTTGACAGAACGCGGCACAAAGCCTTTGCAAAAATCTTCAGCGGGTCTTGTGTCTAAAATAATTGTTTCATCGGTATTTGCCAGCAATTCGAAGGCTTCCGGAGAAAGAGCTTTCATGCCCCTGGAAAGTACCTGGTCAAAACTTTCATAACCTGCTTTGTTCAGGGCAACATTCATCCCAAAATAACCCGGAGGCGGGAGCAGGCCATTGGTTACCTCTTTGATAAAGGATTCCTTATCTGCCTGACGGAGCGCATAATTCAATTCTTTTTGTCGTCCAAGATTGTCAACGGTTTCTTTCATCATGTTTTTGCCGCAGGCCGATCCGGCACCATGTCCGGGATACACAACGATGTCATCGGCAAGTGGCATAATTTTTTCCTGCAGGCTTTCATAAAGCAATCCTGCAAGATCTTCCATTGTCATAGTTGCGGCTTTCTGGGCAAGATCAGGTCGGCCAACATCACCAAGAAAAAGAGTATCTCCCGTGAATATGGAATGGTCTTTTCCATTTTCATCGCTTAAAAGGTAGCAAGTGCTTTCCATTGTATGGCCGGGGGTGTGCAGCACTTTTATTTGAACATCTCCCAACTTGAGGAACTCGCCGTCTTTGGCAATATGGGCCTCAAAATCTGGCCGGGCTTCTGGTCCGTACACAATTTTTGCCCCTGATTTTTTTGCCAAATCAAGGTGGCCCGAAACAAAGTCTGCATGAAAATGGGTTTCCAGCACATACTTGATTTTTACACCATCCCTTTCCGCCCGCTCCAAATATGGTCCCACTTCTCTCAATGGGTCAATAATGGCGGCCTCATTTCCGGAACGAATGTAATATGCGCCTTGTGCCAGGCATCCTGTATAAATCTGCTCTACTGTCATATTGCTTTTGATGTTTTCAAAAATCGGGCCATTCTGAATTTTCAAATCTAATTTTCCAAAACGAAAATCCGATTGATTTTTGATAGAATTTGGCCTCTTTGGAATTTGCTTGACATTTGAGAGAATAATCCAGCAGCAGCTCAGTTTTGTGGCAATCACCAAAATTGTATTGACTCCAAATTTTTTAGAGCTAATTCGCAATTGCAATGCAGGATTATCTTTGCATCTGAAATTCACCGATTGAAAATATGTCTTTAAAAGAAAAAATTGACGCCGCCATTAAGTCGGCCATGTTGGCAAAACAACAAAACAGGCTTCTCGCCCTTCGCAGTATAAAGTCTCTGATCCTTTTGGAAGAAACCAAAGA
>CANETC010000185.1 GCA_947441055.1 Cytophagaceae bacterium
AACTCTGTGATTGGGATTCTCATCGCCGACCTCATTTTAGCAAAGCTTTTGATCTAATGATTGAAATCAAAAACATCAAGAAGTCCTTTGGCGAAAAAGTCATTTTGGGCGGAGTATCAGGAAAATTTGAAGATAGCAACAATAGTCTCATCATCGGAGCTTCCGGTACAGGAAAGTCTGTTTTACTGAAGTGCATTGTTGGACTAATTAAACCCGATGAAGGAGATGTACTTTTTGATGGTCGCTCGCTTTTCAATTCTTCCATTGCGGAGATAAAGAAAATTCGCAGGGAAATGGGCATGCTTTTCCAAGGAACAGCCCTTTTTGACTCACTCACTGTGGCAGAGAATGTTCGCTTTCCATTGGATATGCTGATGGGCCACCTCGGAGACTCTGAGAAAAACGACATGGTGATGCACAGCCTGGAAAGAGTTGGACTAGAAGCTGCCGCCATTAAAATGCCTTCAGAAATCAGTGGTGGAATGAAGAAAAGGGTTGGCATTGCGCGGGCAATTGTAATGAATCCGCGATACCTGTTTTGCGATGAACCCAATTCCGGATTGGACCCTATGACCTCGATCCGAATAGACGAATTGATTTCAGAGATAACAGATGAATACCGCATGACAACCATAGTGGTAACGCACGATATGAATTCAGTGATGGGAATTGGCGAATACATCATTTTTCTTCATAAAGGTCTGAAAGAGTGGGAAGGAGATAATAAATCGATTCTACATTCTAATAGTCAAGCACTTAAGGATTTTGTCTTCGCCAGCAAAATCATGGAGAAGCTATTGTAATGAAAATAATTTCAGACAAAAAGAATCAGCAATGCCATTCGGGCTTTATGTTTGAATCCGAAAAACACGCCGAAAATGGCCCTGGTTCATTTTGAAGAAGTTAATCCGGAAGCCTCCTGGGGAATCTGGAAAATTGAAGAAACAGAGGAAGAACTCCTCTTAAAACTGGATCCAGGAAAAACAGACCTGGTGCACTTTGAGTCAATCCAGCATCCTCGAATTCGCCTCGAATCGATCGCGAGCAGGATGATTGTTAAAGAACTTGCTGAAAGAAAAGGCCATGAATATCAGGGCATTTTCAAGAATAAAAACGGGAAACCTTTTCTGTACAATTCGCCCCTTCACATCTCTTATTCCCACACTGAACAATATGCAGCAGCAATTGTGCATAGTGAAAAACCATGCGGAATTGATATGGAGCATATTCAAGAAAAGATGGTGCGCGTAAGCAGCCGTTTCCTTTCTGAGGCCGAACTGAAAAATACAGGTTCCGACCTTGAAAAAATTTGCATTTACTGGTGTGCAAAGGAGGCGATGTATAAGCTTTACAACCTTAAAAACACCGAGTTTAAAGGAAATCTTAAGGTTGCTCCCTTTGAGAAAAGCATAGATGGCGAACTGGAAGGCGTAATCCATGTTGGATCCTTCCTCAGCAAAACCGAATTAAAGTACCGTCTGTTTGGCGGAGTAGTTGCAGCTTACTGCTTCTAACGCTTCACATCCAAAAGCCTCTCAATCCCACAAGGGAAAATGCTGAAGGCTTACTTTTCCTCCAAAGAAAATCTGGGTTGCATTTTCGAAGGCAGCTGTGTAATCTGACACAAAAAACTCCCTTCGACCTTCAGTATCAGTATTGAGCAAACCTGCTTCTTTCAAACTTGCCTGAACCTGCCGGGCAACAATTCTGGAGGAATCCACAATATCCACCTTTCCTTCAAAATAAGAATCAATCTGGGCCGCAATCAGCGGGTAATGGGTGCAAGCCAGAATGATGGAAGAAATGTTGTCGAGCACTGGATTTCTCAAATACTCTTCAATAATATTTAAACTGATTTTGTTGTTAAAAAAGCCTTCCTCGATCATCGGAGCAAGCAAAGGTGTTGCCAAAGATTTTAGTTCTATGCCGGCATCAGATTCCGCCACCTTACGACCAAAAATATCTGAGTTTACGGTTTGCTTGGTTCCAATCAAGCCCACTTTTTTTCCTGGATATTCGGTCGCAACATGCTCAACCACAGAATCAATTACATTGAAAACCAGCGCATTATTGCCGACATATTCCCGAACAAGCTCATAGGCGGCCGCAGAAGCTGAATTGCAGGCAATCAGAATGGCCTTCACTCCACGATCGAGCAAAAACTGTGAAATGCGAACCGAATATGCCTGAATGGCGGCCGTGGATTTATCCCCATACGGAAGGTGGGCCGTATCCCCGAAATAGAGAATATTCTCGGAAGGAAGCAAGTTTGAAATCTGACTCGCTAGTGTAAGACCACCGATTCCGGAGTCGAAAATTCCAATTGGTTTCTGGGATTGCATATTCAATTTATTGCGACGGCCACAAAGGACTAAACAAATGGAAAATGACACACATCATGAAAGTTATTCATAGAATTTTAATCATTTTATACATCCCTATTAAAATTCAAACTAAGCCAATAGACCACCAAAGTCCTCCGATTAAACATAAATGACACTTAAATCTTGTCAAAAAATTCAAGCACCAAAAACTCCAAAAAAAAATGACCATAAATACCATGTAATTTTTTGGAAGACTTGAATTGATTTCGGTTCTTCGCAACGAATTTAGAATATGACACATTCAATCCCCGAAGACAAACTTAGATTAATCTCCGAAATGGACAAGAAAATCGGCGAGTTCATGCAGAAGCGGGCTGATGTTGTTAATAAAATAATTTATGATTCCGCGATTCTGAAAACAGGTGATTTTGTCAAGATTTACGACAACGAGGATTACATCTGTTCAGGCTCTATCATTCAACCATTGTTTTTGAAAAGAGAAGGCATCATCACTTATCGTGTTAAAAAAGAAGATGGCGAAGTATTTACAAATGAAATATTTCGACTTGTAAAAATTTAAATAGTCCTTATCCTAAACCCTATTAAGCCTCCGCATGGAGGCTTTTTTCATTCATTCATCTTGAAAAAGCTTTTCAAAAAACGCCTCCCCTACCCTGTTTCAAATGCATCTTCAGGTCTTGTAATCCTGCAAATGCTGGCGCTGATTTATCTGGCAGTTTCAGCCCCGCTTCTGGCAAGAAACCTGGGATTTCTACTCTGGGAAATGGCTGGGATTGTGCTTGTAATTTCAGGTTTGATTGGACTTAACTGGAAGAGTTTTTCAGTTTTTCCGGAGCCCAGACCAGACGGGAAGCTAATTACAACAGGCATTTACGCGTTCATTCGCCATCCCATGTATGCCGGAATCCTGGCCATTACTTCTGTTTTAGTCCTTGATTTTCCTTCCTGGCCCAGAGCCTTGGCGCTGCTAATCCTTACCACCGTATTCCTGGTAAAAATTCAAAAGGAAGAACGCTGGCTAGCGGCCCAATACCCAGATTCAAAAGAATGGCGTAAGAAAACCGACCGGCTCATTCCCTTTATTTGGTAGTCTCAAAACAGCCAAAGGAAATAGGTCCAACTATTCCCAGTCAATCTTGACCCGATTGTCTTCGGGTAGAATGTCTGTAAGAGTATTCAAAGGATCCAAACCTGCGTACACCGGTTTCTCTTTGCTTGACCACACAATTTCTTGTCCATCACGAAGCAGAATACGCTCAAGGCGAAGTACATCTGTCTTCACCTTTGGACTTTGCTCCTTCAACAGCGCTAGTTGAATTGCACCTTTGAATGGCAATTTCTTATCACCGACGCCCAAACTATCCACATACATTTTTCCAAGTTCCACCTTCATTCGAACTTCAAACAAACCGTTGGGCAGTTTTTTACCTTTGGCAGAAACCATCCGATTTTTATACAAGGTTATCCTTTTGAGCTGATCATCGGCAAGTTCCAGTTGTTCGGAATTAAGGCGTGTTTTCAACATAGAATAAAAATCCGAAGTAGTCGGATATGGCCTTCCACGAAATTTATTGGATGAAACGAAATCTTTCAAGAATTGATTGGTTTTCTCCTCACCCATCAAGCCCATCACATTGTACATGGCCAAAGAACCCTTGTTGTAATAGGCATAACCTTGCATTTCAATGTCCATCAGCGGATTTTCTTTTTTGGTTTCCCTGCTGCGCCCATTCAAATAATCATTGAGTTCTTTTCGAAGAAAACGACCCATCAGTTCATTTCCATAACGCTTGCGCATCACCATTAAGGCAGAATATTCCGCCATCGTTTCACTTAAAAACTGTGCACCTCTCGCGAAAGCCGGATTAATCTGGTGACCCCACCATTGATGGGCCATTTCATGGGCGGTTACAAAATACACATAATCAATTGCGTCTTTATCCTCCAAATCGGCTATAAAACCTATGCCCTCGCTGTATGGAATGGTATTATCAAAGGATTGAGCAAAACTGGCATACCGTGGAAATTCCAGAATGCGCACTTGCCGATGTTGGTAAGGACCAAAATTGGCCTGATAATAATCCAGTGAATGGCGAACTGCTTCGGCCATTTTCTTCACATTAAAATTGTGCCAAGGATGGTGATAAACCGAGATGTCGATGCCATTATGCTTCTCCCGGTAAACCTGAAAACGAGCCGAAATGATGGAGTAAAAATTGGTAATAGGCCGGTCCATTTTATAATGAAAATACCTCCTTCCTTCTTTCATCCATTCCTTCTGCAAATACCCCGGCGCAATGGCAATCTGGTCTGGCGAAGTGGAAAGTATCGCCTCAAACCGAATGTCGTGGCTGTGGTAATCAAAAAGGCTATGGGCAATGGCGGCAGAATCATTTTGAGCGGGCATTGTAGGAATTTTTTTCAAGCCTTTTTCCTCGCGCTTGTCTTCATCCTGCAACTTATAAGCTTCATTAAAACCAACATTTGGCCAATATTCATTATTGAAAAATGTTCCATTTCCAACCACAGGACTTTCATTATCGAATCCCTTGAAAGCCATTGTCATTCCAAAATCGAGATAAAAACTATCTCCGGGGGCCAGCGGTTTTAGCAATTTATAGGCCCGAATTCCTTTGAGACTATCTTGATAAACCAATTTTGAAGGAACCGAAATTTCCAGCTTGGTCAACTTTCCTTCTGGCTGAAAATTATACCACAAGGTATCAATAGGCTTTTTGTGCGGATTGAACCAGGTAAAAGAGCCGCCCAGTTTTAAGTCACCATTCTCGGGAAACATATCGGCTTCAATCTTTACCGAAGTCAGAGAAGGATGCAGGGTTCTTGACAAGTAACCAAACTTTTTCTCGTAC
>CANETC010000186.1 GCA_947441055.1 Cytophagaceae bacterium
CACGATAAAAACATTCACCCTCCAAGCCTCCATCCTCAAAAAAATACGTCCAGTTGCCTTCGTAATTATTGTTTTCTATGCGGCCCTTCACCCTTAATTTTCCATTGTCGTAATACTCATTGTAATCTCCGCTTCCTCCGGTAAACTTCCCTTCTCCCATCAATGAGCCGGATGGAAAGAAGAATTTCCAAACACCCTCGCGCGCATCCTTTTCCAGATCACCTTCAGAACTCAGGCCGCCTAACTCATGGTAATATTTCCATCTTCCATATTTTTCATTGTCTTTGAAATGGCCTTCTGAACTCAGGTTTCCATTGGCATGGAAGAATTTCCAATAACCTTGCCTTTGACCGGATTTTTCATGGCCAATGGCTTTTAAGACCCCGTTGTCGTGGAAATATCGCCAAATAGAATCGCTTGCTCCTCCTACAATCAGGCCTTCCATTCGAAGTCCGCCGGAAGCGAAAAATTCTCTGTAATGCCCTCTGCCATTTTGCAGGAATGCAGTTGCTTTTAATGTGCTGTCTTCATGAAAATACCGCCAGAAACCATCTTGCTGACCATTTCGATATTGTCCGCTGCTTTTAAGTCTCCCGCTTTCATAAAAGAAATTCCAGATGCTGTCTTCTTTATTCCCTTGGTAAAACCCTGATTGGGCGATTTTGCCGTTTTCAAAATAAATGCTGGATGGCCCATCAAGTTTTCCACTCTTGTACGACATGCTGCTTCTCAATGAGCCGGTTTCGAAAAATCGCTCCCAGCAACCTTCGGGTTGGTTGTTGATGTAATTGCCCTTGGTTTTGGGAAGACCGGAGGTATAAAAGGCAGAAAATGGTCCTGATTTTACATTTGGATTTTTACCATCAGTGAAATACAACTCCTTAATTGCTTGCTTGTTATCGTCGTGGTATTTGATTTTTTTTATAAGGCCCGTTTGTGAAAATCCTAGAAATGTGCTGAATAGCAAGCAGAATGTGAGCCAGGTAATTACCTTTGCTTTCAGCAGGGCCGGCTTTTTGTTGCTGGAACTTTCCAAAGGCAATGTTTCTACAAAGAACTGATTCCATGGCAAAGTTAATCCGGATAATATTCTTTTTTCCAATCAGTCTGGTTTTAGGCATTGTTTTGCGAATCAGGCACTTCTTGTACGATATTGGAGTTTTCAAATCCAAACAATTTTCAATTCCTGTAATTTGTATTGGCAATTTAGAATTGGGCGGAAGTGGTAAAACTCCGATGCTGGATTATCTGCTTCATAAGTTTTCAGGAGCCTATAAAATAGTTTGTCTTTCAAGGGGTTATGGCAGAAATAGCACAGGATTTCGTTGGCTGAATGATTGTTCTGGACCTGAAGAAGCCGGTGATGAACCTTGGTTGATTTATTCCCGTCATGGTGAGAAGGTGAAAGTTGCGGTGGATGCCGACCGAGTTTCCGGAGTAGAAAGAATTTTGAAAGAATTTCCTGAAACCAATTTGATTCTTTTGGATGATGCCATGCAACACAGGGCGATCGAGCCTTCGTTTCGGATTTTGTTAACTCCCTTTCAAAAACCATTTTTTCAAAATTTCTTATTTCCTTCAGGTTCGTTGCGGGATGTAAAAAATGCAGCTGAGAAGGCCAATATGCTGGTTTTTTCCAAAGCGAAACATGCAAATGATGATTTGCTTTCGGATGCTAAAAATGCTTCTGATTTAGCTGGATGGACTAAAAAGCCAGTTTTTGTTAGCACCGTGGTGTATGCAGACCCGAAAAATAGGGATGGGGCTTTCCTTGAAAATGGAGCCGTAGTAATCTGCATTTCAGGACTTGCCTCCAACGAAGCATTTTTTGAATATTGTGGAAGCAGGTGGAAGGTTTCTGAAAAAATTTCATTGCCAGACCATTACCATTATCAAAAAGATTTTTTTCAGTCGAGACGCATTCCGGAAGGAGCTGTGTGCCTTTGCACAGAAAAAGATTTTTATAAAATACTTTCTGTTGCCCCGGAGCCCGACAAGGTCTTTTATTTGCCAATTGAAATCAGGGTGCATCCCGAAACAAAATTCCTGGCTGTAATTGAAAAACATATTCATACTTAGCGCCCTGTTTTTTCTTCATCTGAATTCTGCTTTGGCGCAGATTCTTGATGACAGCAGTCGGCAGATTTATTCTTTGCGTACGGTTATGGTGCGGCAGGAAAATCAAATGGCACTAAACCGTGGCCGTCTTCCTGTTGATACTATTCTGGAAGGATTCTCTGAAAAATTAGATTTCCGTCAAAGGGGTGGAAAGGAATTTCAAAATCTGGGCGTTTTTGGTTCGGCTTCAAGACCGCTTTTGTATGAATTGCCAGTTGCCATTGGTCAGCGTAATGGAATGCAGGCATTTGATGTGCTTGTCCCGACCAAAGAATCAGTGCAATACTTCAACACCCTTTCGCCTTTTTCTTCCATACGCTACATGCAGGGTGCCCGAAAAAGGGCGATGATTCAAACTACTTTTTCGGTGAATCCGATGCCGCGCTTCAATATAAGTGCCCACTATCAGCGGCTTACAGCACTCAGGGTTGTGAATGTTTCGAGCTCTGATGAAAGGGAAATTGACCACCATTCTCTTTGGCTTTCCTCCAATTACAGAAGCAAAAATGGGGCTTACCGAGTTTGGGGACATTATCGGCACCTAAACCATCTTCAATATGAAACTGGGGCTGCCTTGCCGGGAGGTCAGGGTTTTATAGATAGCCTTTTCACAAATCCGGAAATTCTACCCGCTCGCCTTTTTAAAGATGCGAGAAACCGGGATTTGCGAAACTCCTGGTATTTCAGCCAGATTTTAAAGAATGGAGAAAGTGGATTGTACCTGAGAAGCATCCACAGCAAAGAAAAACAGGTTAATCGGTACGGCGACTCCAGGCCCAATCCAGCATACTATGGACCTAGTAACTTTTTCTATCAGGCCGATGGTCCGGAAAGGGGAGAGCCAGATTCAGTTTTTAGTCAGCGAGTTTTCAATGTGTGGGAAAACACAATTGCGGCGGGTAGACAGGATAGCCTTTCTGATGTTCGGGTTTACCTGAAGAGGCGGGATTGGACTTTTGACAATAATTACGCGCCTGACAATAAATCCGGTGCCGAATGGATTGCTGGTTTCGCTTTTGATGGAATCTGGAAAGGATTTGCCACTGTCTTGAAAGCGGAAGCAAAAAGTAAGGATGAATTTGATTTGAATGGCAGTATTGTCTGGAAAGGCTGGGAACTGAATGGAAGGATTTTATCGTTCATGCCTTCGATGATTCTACAGGAATTTAGAAGTCAGAATCTGGATTATACACGCAATTTTAATTCAAGCAGGGCTCTGAGATTTAGAATTGAAAAGGAATTTCGATTGAAGAGTATTCGCATTCAACCATTTTTTGAGAATATTGGCATCAGCAGAGGAGTTGCCTTTGATTCCACTTTTACTCCATTTCAAAGTACGGGCTTCACCAACATTGCTTATGGCGGATTGCAATTAAATGCTTCACTTGTCAGGCGATTACACACTTCAACCCGATTTACAAAAACCATCCAATCCGGAACAAGGATTTCAGGAATGCCCGGAATGATGCTGAACAGCACCAATTGGTTTGATCTTGTAAAGAATAGCCGGGCTTATGCTGTGCAGCTTGGTTTTCAACTCGATTGGAGATCCGATTGGCAATCAGAAGCCTACCATTCCATCAACGCACAATGGTATTTGACAAAATCAGGCAGCATTCCGGATTATGTAATGATGAATGCTTTTGCTCATGTTCGTATCGATCGGGTAAGGGTCTATCTTCGGGTACACAATGTATTGCAAGGTCTTGGGTCGATGGGCTATTTTGCAGCACCGGGTTATGCCAGTCAGCCCCGCTTGTTTGAAATTGGTTTGGACTGGACCTTTTTTGATTGAACATCGGATTGAAATTTGTTTTTAAAATTCTGAAGATTCGTATTAACCTACTGTCGGAATTATGGTAACTCTGCTGTATCATTGCCCCGTTATTGGATTAAAGGTTTGAGGCCAATAAAAAAATAGGTTAGTTCTATGTTTGGACTTGAAGCGGGCGTTTTTATCTTATTGATTTTCTGTTTGTTGGCAGCCTGCGCCTTTGAATTCGTGAATGGATTTCACGATACGGCAAATGCAGTCGCAACCGTAATTTATACCAATTCATTGAAGCCAACCCACGCGGTACTTTGGTCCGGCTTTTGTAATTTCCTAGGGGTTTTCATTGGAGGCATTGGTGTTGCAATGGGAATTGTGAAGCTTTTACCCGTGGAAGCACTCATTGATCCTGATGTCTATCACAACATTGCCCTGATTCTGGCACTCTTGTTTTCAGCGATAATCTGGAATCTTGGTACCTGGTATCTTGGCTTACCTGCATCAAGTTCACACACATTAATTGGAAGTATTCTAGGAGTTGGGTTTGCTTACCCATTTGTTCAGGAAACCGGACAAGCAGCCGTTGACTTTACGAAGGCCATGGAAATTGGGGCTTCTCTGATTATTTCTCCTCTTTTTGGTTTCAGTTTTACAGTTCTTCTCATGTTCATTATGAAGAAATTTCTGGACAATGAGGAAATTTTCAAAGAGCCCAAAAAAGGGAAGAATCCACCATTCTGGATTCGCGCAATTCTAGTACTAACCTGCACTGGTGTGAGTGTTTCCCACGGAGCCAATGATGGTCAAAAGGGAGTTGGTTTGATTATGCTGATTTTAATAGGAATTATGCCGGCCTATTTTGCGCTGAATACAGCCCAGCCCGTGAACCTTGCTTTCACCCATCTTTCCAACTTGAACCACGCACTTAGCCGGGTCGATACAATTGATTTCGATGACAAAGACCGTTATCATTATCTGGTTTCCACGCAATCCACTAAAAAACTGAGCGAAATTGTTTCTGAAAAGCGACTTACCTCCGAGTTAAATCCATCTCAGAAACTTGAAATCAGAAGCCTTATTTTAAAGATTGGAAAGAGTACAAACTCATTGCTACACAGTGCAAACCTTCCGATGAACCGGAAAGACAGGAAATTGGTAACGGCCAGTTTGGATGGACTGAAAGTTCATACTGATTATTCTCCATTTTGGGTAACGCTATTGATTTCTATTTCCCTTGGCCTTGGCACAAC
>CANETC010000187.1 GCA_947441055.1 Cytophagaceae bacterium
AGTGGGCCTGTTATGGCCCTCATTGCTTTCATTTATTTAAATGCCGGCTCCACACCGAACTCACACAAGTCTGCCAATAAATTTCTCATCCATCTTAATGTGGCGAATGGCTGAGAAATGATTGATTTCAACAAAACGGAGTTTGTCGATCAGTGACTTTATTTTTCCAGGCTTTGTTTTTTTGTTGTCACCAAGCGCAGTTTTCATGATTTTGATGAAAATCTGAACATGGTCCATGGATTCTTTTTCCGAAATCCTGATTGACCTTTGAATGCTGTTTACGCACTGGTTGAAAAGATCATAATCATTGAAAATGCAATACTGGAGCGCCAGGAACAATTTGATTTCAATTTGCGCCTGCGGGTATTTTTTCAGGCTCAATTCGTTGAGGAGATTGTTCAGGAACCGTGCTGCCTCGTCATATTTTTCAGCATAAAAACAAGACATTGCCCGGTACATCACATAAATAATCTGCCTTGGAACATCATTCAGATCCGATTCATAATCGGCGAAAAGTGTCTTGTTTTCTTCATACAACTGACCTTCAACTTCCAAACGAACTGCTCGGTCGATTTTAGATAGAAGAAATTGAGGCGGGAAGGTGTATAAATTGTAATTGGACAGCAGCAATGCGGTATTGAAATTTACCTCATCAAAATAGCGCTCTGCCTTTCTGAATACTTTGTAGTGGTTGTAATACTCAAAATTGAGGAATTCAAATACAATATTGAGGTTGAAGTAAATCGAGTCACGGTTGAATTCCTCGAAAGTCTTCTCCACATTCTCGATGATTTCTTCAATGGCCTCCTCATCGATGTTTTCATTTTCACGGGTATCTACAAACAAGCGATGAAAAATATTCACCATGTTGAAATACACATAGAGTCGGTGCGATTTGTACAGATTTCGAACATTGGAAATCTCCTTGTAGAGAACTTCCAGTCCGAATTTTTCCACATCCGAGCCGCTCATATAAAACTGCCCGAACTTTTTAAAATACTCAGCAACAATATCTTCCGCCTTATCCATGGCAAGCATGTAAGCCACATGACGGTTATACTGCTGGCTGTAAGTGAAGTTATCTGGCGTATTTAGGTGAAGCTTTTTGAGAGTTTTGTAAACGATCGTCAACTCGTTGGCAAGGTCATAATCCAGAAGCTCTTTTTCCAGTTTCTTTAGAGTTGCAGAGGCAATTGCCCTCTTTTTGGTGAAGACTACATCGTTAATGTTGGCTACTTTTTTCAGGAGATCGGTCCTTGGACTTTCCATCTGGGCCAGCAGATACTCCTCGATTTTTTGATTGAGTCGGGAACGAAGTGTGTAGTAAGCATTTGTGTTCACATCGAGTTCCTCCATCACCTTCGCATCGCTCATCTGACGCTCGCGGATAAACTTGAGCAGGTGAGCAGATTTTTCTGCGTTGCTTTGCATTAATGAGTCGTGAATCGACTGGTAATCAGTAGCAGAAAGTTGCTTAATGATGTTCTTTAACTTTGCCATCTTGCTTCTTAAGTGAAAAGTTTTTCTTTGGTAGAATCCGGAAAATAATTTCGGCAATATAGGAGAATTCTAAATTTATAATCCTCAACAAAAAAAGAAGATTTTTAAATTGCTATCTACTGACAATCAATTCATTTAAATTTATTGAGTTCAAAAAAACCATGTTTTGAGAGAGAGAAGATTGAAAAAAAAGCTGGTTTTTTCTCTAAAATTGCATGAAATCAGTCTCAAAATTGAAAACCAAAATCCTCTTCGTTTGCCTGGGTAACATTTGCCGTTCGCCCCTTGCCGAAGCCATCTTTCTTCACCACCTCAATATTGCTGGAGTGGAAGATAAATTCAGCGCCGACTCCTGCGGTACTTCCGGCCACCATGCCGGTGACAATCCCGACTCGAGGACCATCCGCAATGCACGCAAAAACGGCATAGAAATTCAGCACATTGGCCGGCAATTCAGCCTTCAGGATTTCAGTTCTGCGGATATGATTATCGCCATGGACAAAAAGAATTTCAACAATATTCAGTCTCTGGCTTTTCAAAATGGGTTTCACAAGGCTGACATTCGAATGATGCGTAGTTTCGACCCTGAAGCGCATGAGGATTTTGATGTTCCGGATCCATGGTATGGAGGCGAAGAAGGATTTGAAGAGGTATTTCAAATTCTTTGGCGAAGTTGCGGGCGCCTAGCATCGGACCTGACGAAATCCATTCCGAAGCAAACAATCGAAAAACCATAATGCCCAAATCAGAATCCGGAAATATCCTATTGATCTGGAACCGCATCGGCGATTATCATGCCGCCAGGTTTTATGCCGTGGAAAAAGAATTGGGCCAAAACAGGGTATTTATTGCGGACCTTGGTGGAAATGACTCCTTGTACAAATGGCAAAATCCACTTCAGGCTCATCCCTCCTATTTTTCTCTTTCCGATAAACCTGTAGAAACAGAAGATTCCGCAGAGAGACTTCGCAGGTTCAAAAAGATTGTCAAAGAGAAGAAAATCACCTGTCTTGGTCTTGCGGGTTATGGCCAGGCGGAGTACAGAAAAATGCTCCTATGGTGTTGGAAGAATGGCATCAGCGTGGTCCTTTTTGCCGAGTCATGGTACCCGGGAAACCGAATCGTAGATTTCCTTAAAGGCAGCGTCCTGCGTCTGGCTTGCCAGAGATTTCTGGTTTCAGGGGAAAGAGCAAAGGCGCACTTTCACCAAATACTTGGCATTCCCACAAACAGCATTCAAATTCCATATTCGGTGGTAGACAACCAGCATTTCCTGGGCGTCAATCCCGATTACACTGCCAAAAAACTGCTTTGCGTGGCAAGATTCAGTCCGGAGAAAAACCTTCAAAACCTGATTACCGCATTTAAAAACAGCGGTATAGACAAACAAGGCTGGACCCTGGAACTTGTGGGTGGAGGTCCGCTAAAAAAGGAGCTCGCAGTAAACTTTCAGAACGACAAAAGCCTGATTTTTCAGGAATGGGTTTCTTATGAAAACCTTCCGGAGCTGTATGCTTCAGCCTCCTTTTTTATCCTGCCCAGTCTTTTCGAGCCCTGGGGTTTGGTGGTGAACGAGGCCATGTCAGCAGGTTTGCCGGTGGCAGTTTCAGAGGAATGTGGTTGCGCACCGGATTTGGTTCCAGACAATGCCCTTCATTTCCCGGCAAACAATCTGCAAAAGCTAGAAGACCTGCTGAAAGTAATCGCTGGAATGAGCACCGAAAAACTCCGGCATCTCGGTGAATCCAACCGACAACTCATTCAGCATTTTAGCCCAAAAACCTGGGCTGAAGCATTTTTGGGTTTGGCAGGATTTTCTGCCAGCAATGTTTAAAGTAGAGACGCAAGATTCCTGCCACGATATAGCGTGGTTGCGTCTCTACACGATTTAGCGTGGTTGCGTCTCTACACGATTTAGCGTGGTTGCGTCTCTACACGATTTAGCGTGGTTGCGTCTCTACACGAATCAGCCTGGTTGCATCTCTACACGATTTAGCGTGGTTGCGTATCTACACGATAAAGCATGGGTGCGTATCTACACGATAAAGCATGGTTGCGTCTCTACTGCTAAATTTATAGTCAAGGGCAGACACACAGGTCTGCCCCTACATTAAATCGAAAATCAATTTTTCCCCACCGCCAAGGTTCCTGTCCCCACGAACCTGAAATAATATTGTCCCTAAAATCAACCACCCCGACCGCAAGCGGCGGCCACCACTCCTGAAAGGATGGGAGTAAATTGTGCCTAATGATCAGCATACCGCCTTTGTTGGTGTTTTTCAGCAATAAAATCAGGTCAGTGTGTGCCAAAAAAAAGCAGTCACGCGCTTCGCGCGACTGCTTTTTAGTTAAAATCAAAAATAATTAGAAAGTTTCCTGCAGGTTTGATTATCGCTTAATCATATTCAGTTGCAGTCTGCTTCCATCCTGAACCAGCTGCACGATGTACAAGCCGCTGCTTAATTTCTCCAGATTCAGTTCAAGGCTGTTGGCACCTTCAGAACCTCTGCCTTCTTGGCTATAGACAACCTGACCCATGGAGTTAATAATTTTCAATCCATAATCAGATTCGCTTTGCAGGCTGAAACTAAAGGTAGCAGCGCTTCCGGCTGGGTTCGGATACAATTCCAGATCCGAAGCAAAATCTACTTCGTCGGCAGTGTTGATGTCATCTGTAATTTCAAATGCTACGCGACCGTTATTCGGCGTACACTGATTGATGGCTATTACTCCATCCACATCAAAGCCATCGGCTGAAGAACCAAACTTGGTCTTGTCAGATACATCCGTAATGCGGATAAAGTGCAGGTATGGCAATGTGCCCATTTCAAGCTTACCATCCAGACACAACTCACCAAGGTCTGTCCAGCTTGCGCCATCCAATGAACCTTCAAAGCGAGCTTTTTCTGGATAGGAATTACAGCTTGGGTTGCCATAGCTGGTTTCAACTACCTGCAGATCAAGACCTGTCGGGTTGTTCTCAACCGCATATTTGAAGCGAAGGGTAATCTTTCCTCCAAATCCAAGGGATACAAAGTTCACCACATTGGTTCCCTGAGGTACACCCAAGGCTTTGTTTTTATCGGTACGGTCAGCTGAAATATTGGCTCCTCCGCGGCACTTGCCCGGAAGGTAAGACATCAACACCACTTCCGATGCACCGCCAGCAATGGGATCCAAAACTGGATTGGTTTCAAAGCCGTTGAGTGCTTCTACTGCGTCCACATCGTATCCATCTGGTGTTCCGCTGCTTTGGTAAACCGCTGTTTTAGAACTCACATCCACAAGGCGCACATACTGTGCCCAAGTAAGTGCACCCAGATCTACAGTACCATCCTGGCATATCTCGCCCAGATAAACAAAGCGGCATCCATCCTGAGACGCAAACACCTGAGCTTTTTCCGGATAAGCAGTACAGCTCAAATTACCAAAGGTAGTTTCATGCACACGAATGTCGTTGCCAGCACCGTTGCGGATTGCCTTCCCAAATTTGAGGGTGATATCACCACCAAATCCCAGTGACACGAAGTTATCAGTATTGTTGTTCTGTGGAGCACA
>CANETC010000188.1 GCA_947441055.1 Cytophagaceae bacterium
TCTCATCAATGGTGCTTCTTTGAAATCTTTGTTTTCACCAAGCATAAAGGTGAGCGAAGAAGGCAATAATTTATTAGTGAAAGTCTCAGGAACTCCGGTGTTTACCAACTTTATTGGTTTGAAAAAGCGTCTTGAAAATCTTCCTAAAGGCAAGCAGATTAGTTTGGACTTTTCTTCAACAAACCTTATTGATCACACAGTAATGGAGGGTGTTCATCATTTTGAATTAGAGTATCCTGAGTCTGGAGGTTCTGTACAGGTGACAGGACTTGATGAACATTCTCCGTATTCAGAACATTCTTTTGCCGCGCGAAAGAAATCAAATGTTGGTTGAGAAGAGAAGTCAAAGAACAGAGCATCTTCGAGTTGTTTTTCTGCTAGCCTTTCTTAAAAAAGGTTTGAATCTGGTATTTCCTTAATAAAAGCTTTTCTTGATCTTTTGAAGTTCATGGCTTTTGCAGAAGATCAAAATTCTCCGGAAGAGGACGATCAAATAGAATTTCTTGTCTTTCGATAAATCCTGTATTGGGGTAAAAAAAAAGTCCTGCATTTCGCAGGACTTTTTTTTAAACATCTAGAAGAAGCCTTAAAGGATCTTCCAGTAGTTGTTTTACACGAACAAGGAAGCCTACAGATTCGCGGCCGTCAATAATGCGGTGGTCGTAGCTGAGCGCCACATACATGATTGGGCGAACCACAATTTCTCCATTAACTACCACTGCACGCTCCACGATGTTGTGCATGCCCAAAATTGCAGATTGGGGTGCATTGATAATTGGGGTACTCATCATTGATCCGAAAACACCTCCATTGGTAATTGTAAATGTGCCACCGGTCATTTCCTCCATTGAGAGTTTATTGTCCCGTGCTTTTCCGGCAAGTCGGACAATTTCTTTCTCGATTTCAGCAAAGTCCATTTTCTCTGCATTGCGAATTACAGGAACTACCAATCCTTTTGGAGCGGATACAGCAACGGAGATATCAGCAAAGTCATTGTAAATGATTTCATCGCCATCAATCATCGCATTTACAGCCGGGAATTCGGAAAGAGCAACACAAACGGCCTTCGTAAAGAATGACATAAAGCCAAGGCCTACCTGGTGTTTTTCTTTGAATTTGTCTTTGTACTTGTTGCGCAAATCCATGATTGGCTTCATGTCCACTTCATTGAAAGTGGTGAGCATTGCCGTTTCATTTTTCACAGCAACCAGCCTGCGCGCCACGGTTTTGCGCAAGGAGGATAGTTTTTCTCTTCTTACAATTCTCTGTCCTTTGGTTGTTTCAATTGAAGGAGTTGCAGAAGAGGGTGCAGAAGTTGGTTTCGGTTGACTCGCTTTAAGTGCGTCGTCCTTGGTTACTTTTCCACCTTCTCCGCTGCCTGTAATTGCAGATGGATCGATTCCTTTTTCGGCCAGAATTCTGGCGGCGAGTGGAGTTACGGCACCAGAAGATGAATGTGCAACTTTTTCAGTGGATGCTGAATTGATTGCAGGTGCAGCATTGTTTGCCGGACTTGCAGCTGCAGAATCGCTTGTTGTGGCTATACGGGCAATGCAAGTTCCGATGGAAACTGTAGTGCCTTTTTCCGTGAGAATTTCCAGATAACCAGATGCTTCGGCTTCAAGTTCGAAGGTAGCCTTGTCGGATTCAATTTCGCAAAGCATCTCACCTGCGTTTACCAAATCCCCGGCTTTTTTTGTCCAGTTGGCAATGGTTACCTCTGTGATAGACTCTCCAACAGGGGGAATTTTAATTTCAATTATTTTACCCACTGCAGCAGTTGCAGCTTCTGCACCTGTGTTTGTGTTAATTAGAATTTCTTCTGGTTTTGGTGGCAGCGCATCTTTGTTAAAGTCGATTTCGCAAACGGTTGCACCAATCGCAATCGCATCTCCTTGCGCGGCTTTCCAGCGAACGATTCCCGCCTGAGGGGAATTTAGTTCAAATGTCGCCTTATCGGATTCTAGTTCACAAATTACTTCATCCAGGTTTACAAATTCTCCATCCTTTTTAAGAATGTTGGCAATTGTAACTTCCGAAATGGATTCCCCTACTACCGGGATTTTTACTTCCATATTCATGTTGATTCGTTTAAATAAATGAAAATCAATAAATTATTTAGAGGAGAATGCGGTTTCAACCAATTGAACCTGCTCCTTGTTGTGTACTTTAAGATAGCCAACAGCTGGCGAAGCAGATTCTTTCCGGGCAATTACTTCAATATTTGTTTTCCTTAAATTCCGAAGGATGAAACTCCAAGCACCCATGTTTTCAGGTTCTTCCTGAACCCAGTAAAGGGATGGTTTATTGTAATTGGAAAGAATCTCATGGAGTTTTTTCTCAGGAAAAGGGAAAAGCTGCTCAAGTCGAATGATGGCAGTATCCTTAATTTTTTCAGTCTGTTGTTTTTCCAAGAGGTCGAAATAGACCTTTCCTGAACAAAGGAGAACTTTTTTTACATCCTTTGGTTTTACATATGCGTCGCCGATTACTTCCTGAAAACTACCTTTTTCCAAATCCTTGATTGGGGAAACTACCTTTGGATGTCGCAAAAGTGACTTTGGTGACATTACAATCATCGGCTTTCGGAAAGGCCATGCCAATTGTCTCCTCAAAGAGTGGAAAAAGTTTGCCGGACTTGTGATGTTGGCTACCACAATGTTGTATTCCGCTGCAAGTTGCAGGAAGCGTTCAGGTCTGGCATTGGAATGTTCTGGCCCTTGACCTTCATATCCGTGCGGTAAAAGCATCACAATTCCATTCATGCGGGACCATTTCGATTCTGTGCTCGTAATAAACTGGTCGATCATTACTTGGGCGCCATTGGCAAAATCGCCGAACTGTGCCTCCCAGATAGTCAGTGCATGTGGATTGGCCATTGAATAACCAAACTCGAAACCAAGCACAGCATACTCAGAAAGAAGGGAATTGAAAATTTGAAAATTCTCCTGGTATTTGTTGATGTGATCAAGCGAGTTGTATGGATGGTTTGTGATGGAGTCGCGTAAAACCGCATGCCGATGTGAAAAGGTGCCGCGCTGTACATCTTGCCCAGAGATTCGGACGATTTTCTTCTCTGCAAGAATTGAACCATAAGCGAGAAGTTCTGCCATGGCCCAGTTTACTTGTCCAGAGTTGAAGACCATATCTTCCCTTTCCTTAAGCAGCTTTTCAATCTGCTTAACAGGTTTAAATCCTTCCGGAATGGAAATAAGTGCCTTGCCAATTTCCTTCAAAACACTTTCAGAAACACCTGTTTCCGGTGAAGCGTGGAAATCTTCCGGTGTAGATTTTCGCAATTCTTTCCATTGCTCATCCAGTTTTTGAGGCAGGTAGGGGAGCGGTGTTTGCTTTACCATGTTGAGCCTCTCCTGCAGCAAATCCCGGAATTCCCGGTCCATTTTTTCTGCAAGGGCGGCATCCAGTTGTCCTCGATCGATTAAATCTTTTTTATAAACCTCTCTTGGGTTGGCATGTTTGGCGATGAGGTTGTAAAGGGATGGCTGAGTAAATTTTGGTTCATCACTTTCATTGTGTCCATGTCTGCGGTAGCAAACCATATCGATGAAAACATCCATGCCAAATTTCTGCCTGTATTCGGTTGCCAGAATTGCCGCAAAAACAGCCGCCTCCGGGTCGTCACCATTTACATGTAAAACCGGTGCCTCTATTATCTTGGCAAGGTCTGTACAATAGGAAGAGGAACGGGCATCGTCAAAGTCCGTAGTGAATCCAACCTGGTTGTTGATCACAACATGGATGGTGCCTCCAACAGAATACCCATTGAGGTTGGCCATTTGAGTTACTTCGTACACAATTCCTTGTCCAGCATGCGCAGCATCTCCATGCATTAGAACAGGCATGATTTTTTTAGAATCATTTCCATATTCCATAGCCATTCTCGCGCGAACAAATCCAATGACAGTTGGATTTACCGCTTCAAGGTGCGAAGGATTTGGGCAGAGTTTCAGGTGAATGGCTTTGCCATCAGGCGTAGTTTGGTCAGATTTATAGCCAAGATGGTATTTTACATCACCATCACCCATCGTTAGGTCTGGAATTGATGCACCTTCAAATTCACTGAATATTTGCTCATAAGTTTTGCCCATTGTATTGGCCAATACATTGAGTCTTCCTCTGTGGGCCATCCCGATTACAAATTCTTCGGCTCCCTGATTTGCCCCTGTATTGAGGATGAAGTCTAATATGGTAATTGTGGTTTCTCCGCCTTCCAAGGAGAATCTTTTTTGGCCAACATATTTTGTGTGTAGGAAGTTCTCGAAAACGACTGCTTCGTTGAGCTTGGTCAGAATCCTTTGCTTGGTTTCATGGGAAGGAGAAAATGAAGGCCATTCACCTTCAATTTTGGCTGAAAGCCAGGCTTGTTGTTCCGGGTTGCGGATGTAACTGGTTTCAAATCCTATTTTTCCGAGGTAGGTTTTTTTCAACTTCTCAAGTACATCGGCCAAACTTGAGCCAGGTAGACCCGCCAACGCACAGGCTTTGAACTTTGTTTGTAAGTCTGTTTCTGACAAACCAAAGTCTGAAAGGGCCAGCATGGGCTTGCGGTCTTTCCGCTTTCTAACTGGGTTTGTGTTGGCTAGAAAGTGTCCCCTGTTTCGGTATGATTCGATTAAGGATGCAACAGCAAACTCTTTATTGATAGGTTCGAAAGATGTGGATGCCGGTGTTGATGTGCTGGTTTTTTCGGTTCCATTCGCCGTGTTTGCAAATTTTCCAGCGAATTCAAAACCTTCGAAAAACTTCTGCCATTGTATATCAAGGGATTCAGGACTCTCTTTATAAGTTTGGTATAGTCCTTCGATATAATCCCCGTGGGCGTTGGAAAGATAGCTGTACTTGTCCATTGAAAATTGTCTGTATCACAAACATAGTCAAGGGTTCTGTTTTTACAATATTGAAAATTTGATTTTACGAATTTAGATATTTGTAAGGTATAAGCCTTTAATGTAATGGTTTCTTACCAGTTGAATTCCTTTTGGAAAAAGGAAAATTCATTCTAGTTTTCACAAGA
>CANETC010000189.1 GCA_947441055.1 Cytophagaceae bacterium
ATGCATAATCGGGATTGGCAATGTCTACATACACATTCCGAATACGCTCTTTGTATTGAATGTCAGCAGAATAATTGGAGGTATGGTATAAAACAGAAAAACCAAGAAAGAACTTGTCATCAAAATCTGCACTGTAGCCGAAGTTCCAATTTCCGGTATTCATTTTCTGAGAAAAAGAGCCCGATTTATCCAGATCGCTTTGAGGGAATGCAGAAACAAACTCTGCACCAGCAGTATCGAGAAGATAGGCATCGTAAGCCATCACAGCATCGTTCTTAAAATTGTCGCCAAAAATGGGCTGTGGATTCTGAATGATGTTTTCAGGATAGTATCCGGGCTTATTGAGATTGTCAAGCCAATAATCGATGATGGAATTTTTACTCACTTTTCCTGCTTCCTGATAAAGTTTGGTGCTGCCTTCCCAGCTTACTTTCCGGCTGCTCTGCTGGGTTCGGTTGTAATTTACTGTAAACACGCCGCCACGGAAACCGCTGGCATTGTCATTTTTATCGGCAAGAGAAATCCCGAAGTTCCCGAAAGGCATTCCGGCTTGTTCAGAACTCACCTCAGAGCCCCTGAAAGTTGAATTTGCAGTAGTAAGAAAAGGGACAAGGCTGAACTGCATGCTGGATTTTCGCGCCAGACCAGGTGCAGCTGGATTAAAACTCAACGAAGACGGATCGGCCCCAATTCCCATCAAGGATCCGCCCATGCCCAAGGCTTTGGCCGAACCATAAATCCCTTGCTGGCTGTGCCGGGCAGCATTTTCGAAAAATCCCTGAGCCAAAACAGGACTTCCTGCTTGTACAAGGGTAATTATGCCAGCAATGAGGGAAAATCGCCAGCAGGAAATTGAATTTTTATTCAGCATTCTAATCAAGATCAAGTTCAAAAATTAACGCCTTCTTCCTCCAGCTGGGCCACCACTCTTGCTTGGCGTGGTGGTTTTACTTCTGCCCCCGCTAGTGCCACTACCCCAACCAGAGGATTGGGTTTGTGTTCGGCCGCCGGTATTACTTCCAGATGGTGTGGTGGTTGACTTGGTTCCCCATCCGGAAGATTGACCCTCGCTTCGCTGGGAACCTCTCCAGAAATTGCTCGTTCCGGTATTGCCAGTGTTCTGGGTTCCGGTGTTGTTTTGATTATCACGGGTTCCATTCCAGCTGTTGCCTGATGGCTGTGTGGTTTGAGCAGCGCTGCCATTGCGCCTCCAGAAACTGCTTTTTCCGGTACCACTTTCCTGTTGTGTGCCTGTAGAAATATTGCTTCCAGAATGAATGTTGCCTCCCGGATTGCCAGAGCCACTTACGGCTTCCCTCCCACCTGTGCGCCCACCTGAGGGACCAGTACCATAAACGCCGGTTCCAGTACCACCCAAAGGCAAATTGGTTTTTATCCTGCCACCGCCGGAATTTCCACCGCCTCCGCCAGGATTGTTGTTCCAGTAATTGTTGTTCCAGTAATTGTTGTTCTGGTAATTATAATTGTCCCAATAAGAACCGCCATAATAACCCGGATACCTGTAAAAAGGCCTGTAAAACCACGGATTATACCAGGAATACGGGTTATAGCCATAAGGATTGTAAAAAGAATTGAAATAAGGAGAATAGCCAAAACCATAATCAAATCCGGAATATCCGCTGCCTGCCCACATTGGCCCCCAAAATGAAGAAACACCCCAGGTGATTCCGGTATATCCGGGGTACATCCAATTGTAACCCAAGGATGTGTATGGGGAATAGCCAATTCCAAAATTGGATCGATTTCTGTAATAATTATTGGTGATGTAAGTATCCCCATTTCCAGTTTGGGCATTTTGGTTACCACCATTGCCGGAAGACTTATATTCGGGATTCACATAATCGGGCTGGTTTGGAGAATAACCACCCTGTGCCTCCGAAAGTGCCTGCGATTTGGCCCTTGCAGCCTCCTCATCTTGTCTTTCCTTTTCTGCAGCACGCGCGGCTGCTTCTTTGGCGGCCTTTAAATCGGAAGAACTGTAATAGGCGTCATCATTCTCCGAAGCAGGTGTCTTCAGACCTGAACAGGATGAAAATATCAGAACCAGCATGGCTGGAAAAAATAATTGACTGAGAAGAAAGCGATTCGGTTTCATGGTGTCGTAAAGTTAAGAACTACACTGTACTTTTGCGAAATCAAAAATACACCCGAATCATGAGCAACAACATGATTGGTGGAATTTTTCCCTTTTATTAACAAAACTTAGAATTTCAGGACAAGCACCTATATGAGCAAATCCCTGCCAAAAAGAAGCGAAGATTATTCAGCCTGGTACAATGAACTAGTAAAACGAGCCGATTTGGCTGAAAATTCTGCCGTGCGTGGCTGCATGGTGATTAAGCCTTATGGTTTTGCCATTTGGGAAAAAATGCAACAGACCCTGGACCGCATGTTTAAAGAAACCGGTCATTCCAATGCGTATTTTCCGCTTTTTGTCCCGAAAAGTCTATTCGAAGCGGAAGAACAAAATGCCGAAGGTTTTGCAAAAGAATGTGCCATCGTAACCCACTACCGTTTAAAAGCAGACCCGAATAAAAAGGGAAAACTGATTGTGGATCCTGATGCAAAACTTGAAGAAGAATTAATTGTACGCCCGACATCAGAGGCCATCATCTGGAATACCTACAAAGGCTGGATTCAGTCGTACAGAGACCTTCCGCTTTTGATTAACCAATGGGCCAATGTGGTACGCTGGGAAATGCGCACCCGATTGTTCCTTCGCACTGCTGAGTTTTTATGGCAGGAAGGGCATACGGCTCACTCAACCAAGGATGAAGCCATGGAGGAAACAACTAGGATGCTAGATGTTTATGCAGAATTTGCACATGACTTTCTTGCGTTGCCTGTGATCAAAGGCATAAAAACAGCCAATGAGCGCTTTGCTGGTGCAGAAGAAACTTTTTGCATTGAGGCCATGATGCAGGATGGAAAAGCCCTTCAAGCCGGAACATCGCATTTTCTTGGTCAGAATTTCGCCAAAGCTTTTGATGTAAAATTTGCCGATAAAAATGGAGGCCTGGAATATGTATGGGGCACTTCTTGGGGCGTGAGTACCCGTTTGATGGGCGCGCTCATTATGGCGCACTCCGACGATAATGGACTTGTGCTTCCTCCAAAACTTGCACCATGGCAAGTTGTAATTGTACCGGTGGTTTTTGGAAACGACAATGAGGCCCTTTTAAATCGTTGTAAAGAACTAAAATCCAGTCTTCAAAAAGCCGGCATCTCGGTGATGCTAGACGACAGAGACACCCAAAAGCCAGGATGGAAATTTGCAGAATATGAATTGAAAGGTGTGCCGGTAAGGCTTGCCATCGGCAACCGAGATTTGCAGAACAATTCAATTGAACTGGCCCGTCGCGATACCATGGAAAAATCTCAGGTTTCACTGGATGGAATAGAGGACTATATCAAAAATCTGCTGGATGAAATTCAGACCAATATTTACCAGAAGGCCCTGAATTTCCGTGAGAAACAAACCAGGAAGGTGGATGATTATGCCACATTCCAACGCTTGCTAGATGAAGATCCCGGTTTTATTTTGGCGCATTGGGATGGAACTCCGGAAACCGAGGAAAAAATCAAGAACGAAACCAAGGCAACCATCCGCTGCATCCCGCTGGAAAGAGAGGAAGAACCGGGAACATGCATGGTTACAGGAAATCCTTCTGCGGGTCGCGTATTGTTTGCCAGGGCATATTGACAGGCGATAAAAGATTCTGAATTCAAGCCCTTTGCTTACAAATGGCAATGGGCTGGATCTAATTGAACGGATTCATTTGCCATAGCTTCAGTCAAAAATCGTGGCTTGATTTTTGAATAATAATTTATGTAACCACAAATCAAATTTAGAATGACAGTACTGGATGTTAGAAGTTTGGCCGAATTCAGCGGCGGAAGCTGGCTGGCTTTAAATACAAAAATGAACCTGAACGGAAATGCTGACAACAATTAAAAAACTACTGGGAATCGGGCCGCAAACAGACCTGAAAGAAATACTTGCACAAGGAGCCACACTTGTGGATGTGCGCACACGGGAGGAATACGCTGGCGGACATATTCCAGGTTCAATTAAAATTCCGCTAAACAACCTCGAATCTAACCTATCTAAAATTCCCAAAAACAAAGCTGTCATTGAATGCTGTGCATCCGGGATGCGAAGCGGAGCCGCAAAATCTCTGCTCGCCAGCAAAGGCTTCACGGAAGTTCACAACGGCGGTGGCTGGAGAAGCCTCGGCCAGAAAATCGGAAAACTTTAACCTTAAAATTCAAACTATACATAAATGACTACCATCCTTGAACTTGAAAACATAAAATGCGGAGGTTGTGCCAACACCTTGCTTAAAATGCTGAAGTCTTATTCAGAAATAGAAAGCCCAAGTGTAGACCATTCTACCGGCATTGTTCAATTCGAACATCCGGAAGAATTTCGCCTGACCGGTTTAAAGCGTAAACTCCGCAATCTCGGCTATCCCGAAAAAGGTTCTTTAACAGGATTGAGCAAAGTTGCAGCCAATGCCGTATCTTACGCGAGCTGTGCCATCGGGAAAATGTCATCCTAAAAATACGATCATGTCGAAATTCAGTGAATTGATCAACAGCGACAAACCTGTATTGGTGGATTTCTTTGCCGATTGGTGTGGACCATGCAAGGCCATGAAGCCGATTTTAGAAGACCTGAAAAGCAAAATCGGGAGTTCCGCATCCATTGTAAAAGTGGATGTGGACCGCAACCCGCATGCTGCACAATCATATAATGTGCAGAGCATTCCAACCCTTATCCTCTTTAAAAACGGCAAGGTACTCTGGCGAAAAACAGGCGTAGCTCAAGCCCGGGAACTCGAACAAATCATTAAACAACATTCTTAAAAATCCAGATGAAGCAATTTTCACTCAGCATTCTGACGCTAATTACCCTAGTACTCGTTTCCTGCGCACAGGGCAATGGCGGGAAAAAAGTCTTAAATGCAAAGGCCTTTTCCGAAACCCTTTCTAATACAC
>CANETC010000190.1 GCA_947441055.1 Cytophagaceae bacterium
CCTCAAAGAACTTTTGCGCCCGCCACCGTTCCCCGTATTCCTTCATCAAACGGATTTGGCTGGAACTGGCTATGGATTTTCCTCTTGCTTGTTTGCATTTGGATGGCATGGAAAGGACAATGGTCACTGGTGGCACTTTGGTTGGGAATCCTTGCATTGGGTTTTATTTTTAGTCTGGCTTCCCCGTTTCTGCGCTTTCTCAGAGGCTTGTTCAAGATTCTGTTTGTCCTTTTTCTCCTCGGCGCCCTTTTGGTGATGTTTGGTAAGTGGGACTGGGGCGGTGGTTCCGGCGCTCAGGATGCCGGTGACGACAAGGACGAACGCTCCGAATTTTTACCCGATTCAAGTGGAAGAAAAGTTTCGGGTGCGGATGTGCAGCATTTTCGCCGCTGGAAGGATTATGCTGGAAATGAGTATGAAATGCGATTCAGACTTCCTGCACCTGCTTTCAAAACCTCCCGCCAAAACCGCAATTCCATCAGCCGTGAGGATTTTGCGGAGATTTATGCAAACCTCAATCGCCACGATTCACCGCTCATTCCTTCTTTGATGCAAGGCCTTGATAGCATTCGCATTGCGCGCAATCCCGACAGCAGGGCATTTGCAGAAATAGTTGTTTCCTTTGTTCAGGACATTCCTTATGTGCTCGTACATCCGTATTCCTGCCAGTACCTGCTCGATCATTCTGACCAGACTTTTATCCACGAATATCATTCGGCCGGAAAGCCTTGCCTGGCCGACATTAAGTTTGGTTTGCAGGCGCCTGCAGAATTTGCCTACAACCTCGCCGGCGATTGCGATACCCGTACAGTCCTGTGCTTTACCCTTCTGGAAAAGTTTGGATACAAGCCAGTGGTGATGATTAGTGAAAGTTACGGCCACTCAATTCTGGGAATTGATTTGCCCGCCCCTGGCCAGTTTAAAGAATACAAAGGCGTGAAATACCGCGTTTGGGAAACCACCGCAAAAGACTTTCGCATCGGGCAATTGCCGCCGGAAGTTGGTGACATGAATTACTGGGAAGTAGCCCTTTCAACACAATAAATTTCAAACACAAAAATTACTGCAATGGATATAAAAATGATGACAATGGCACTGCTTCAATTTGGACTTGCTTTATTCAGTGGGATTTTGATTATGTATGTGGCTTTCAGCCTGATCAGGCGCTTTTTGCTTCAGCGCTTTCCCAATGCCTACACCAATCCGGCCTTTGGAATTTTGTGTGCCGCCATCTTGTTCTCCGTGGGCTATTTAATGTCCGGCATTGTGGCCCCGGCGGTGAGCTTTTTCAGGATTCAAAGCGGACAATTGACTTCCACGGATTACCTGGTTTTTCGCTTTTTTCAGTATCTCCTGCTTTTTGCCGGAATTGGATTGGCAGTTTCTCTGCTGGTAAATTTGGTTTCCCTTCGACTCTTTAATTTTCTAACCCGCGATGTGGATGAAATGGAGGAAATCCGGAAAGGAAATATTGCCGTTGCGCTCATTGCGGCAGCCATTTTGGTGGTTATTTCACTTTTCGTTCGTGATAGTGTAGTCTTTTTGCTGGAATCCATGATTCCGTATCCGGAAGTGCCGAACCTTCGTTAGGTCTGCGTTTTTTTTAGGCCAAATTGAGTTTTACTTTTGGGCCTTTCCCGGAGTAATTTTCGCCAATCCATGAGTTCAAACCAAAAGCCTGTTCTGTTATACTTCCATCCGGGAATGGCGAGTTTTATACGAAAGGATCTGGCAATCATTGAGCAGGAGTGGAGGATAATTCTTTTTGAATTCCGTCAGGATCAGAAGCAGCTGGTTTTGTTGGATTTCTTGAGGCAATTCGTTTTTCTGTTTCAGCATATCTGGATTTCGAAGCGAATTGTTTGTCAGTTTGGTGGTTATCATTCCCTGCTGCCTGCTGTTTTTGGCCGTATTTTTCGGATTCCTGTTTGGATGATTTTGGGTGGATACGATTGCTATTCCTTTCCTGAAATAAAATACGGCGCTTTCCACAAAAAATGGTTCGGCAAAATTGTCGGCTATTCTTACCAATTGGCTGATTTGTTGTCGCCTGTGCATGAAAGCATGGTTGACCACCCTTATTCTTATTATCCGTCCGGTTATCCGAATCAGGGCTTTCAGTTTTTTCTGCCCCATCTGAAAACAAAGGTTGAAACCATCCACAATGGATACGAGCCTAATAAGTTTCGCGATTTGCACAAATCGAGAATTCCCAACTCGTTTTTAACTGTTGCGCGGGACACGGCAGGTTCAACTTATTTCAGAAAGGGCATCGATTTGATTTTAGAGGCTGCGCCGCATTTCCCGCATTTCCAGTTTACCATCATTGGAAAAAATAAGGACCAAGAAATTTCCATTCCTTCCAACATTCGCTTTTTGCCTCCGGTGCCCTACGAGGAATTGCAGCAGATTTACAACGACCATGAATTTTATCTGCAGCTTTCCATCGCTGAGGGTTTCCCAAATGCACTGAGCGAGGCCATGTTGTGTGGTTGCATTCCGATTGGTTCTGATGTGTTTGGGATCCCGGATTTGATTGGCGATACCGGCTTGATTTTGAAACACCGCGACATTCAAGAACTCATCGCTTTGTTTTCTGGTCTCGATGGCCTGGATAAAAAAGGCTTGTCTGAGAACGCCAGGAAAAGGGTCTCTGAAAAATTCAACCTGAAATTGCGGGAACAAAAAATGCTTCAGGTTTTGAGAGAGCTTTAGTGCTTTAGATTTTTCTGGAGATCCAGTTAGCGAGGAATTGCTTAAACTAAATTTGGTTTTTGGTCACCAATAGAATCCGCTTGCACTAAGTTTCTGCAAATCTATGTCTGAAGAAATTTCAATAAAACTTGGCAAACGGCTTTCAGAATAAATCTCAAAAAACACCCAAAGGCGAAATCGAACTGGCCGAAAAACTAAAAAAAGAATACCTCTATGAAAAAGGAAAAAAATAACCTCAGCTCATTTTCTGAACATTTGGACTTTCAATATGGAAAACGAGGATCCGCTTCCCGTGAGGAGTACGAACAGGAATTCGAAGCATTTAAGTTGGGAGTTTTTCTTCAAGAACTCCGCAAAGAAAAAGGCATCACACAGGAAGAACTGGCAGTGAAATGCGGAACATCCAAAAACTACATTTCGAGAATTGAAAATAATGCGAGCGACATCCGTCTTTCGACCCTAATGCGAATTATCCGGGAAGGTCTGGGAGGCAACCTCAAATTGAGTGTTGATATTTGATGTTAATTCAAGCAATAAGGCTCTGACGATTATTGAGTCAGGCCAAGCTGGACATAGTAGTAAACAAAATTAACAGCAGACTCAGAAAAACGTTTGACTTTATCTCTCCCAAAAAGGAACTTGCGCAAATCAAAAAATTGGAACGAAAGGCAAATATTGTCGCAATTCTAAGTTGAATCAGCTTTAGCAAAAGCATTTTGAAAATGACAAGAACCACTGACTACTTTAGTACGGGTTTTGCAAAAGTGGGGGTTCAATACTCTGCATCAACATCTGAGGTAAAAATCGCCACCTTCGTAAAGCCATTTTTGAACAATCATTTTACCTCGGAAGTTCTGCCTGTTGGTTGATAGATAAGTTTTAATCTGATTTTTAGGTTCAATTTCCAAATCAACCAAAAAGACCTTTTAAGGATTTGCATGTTGCTGGCTTTACGCAGCAATTTTTCCTGCCAAAATTCATAAACTTGAGAGAGAAGGAAATACTAAATTTGCAACACAAGCACATAAAGTCATGGGCCAACTTATAAACATTTCTGAAATCAAAAGTCTCTATCCGGACGAATGGGTCCTGCTTGGAAATCCAATTATGGACGAAAGTAAGATTGACGTACTTTCTGGGATTCCGTTATTTCATAGTAAAGACAAAAAGGAGGTATGTTATATCGGTAGAGACAAAACTTCAAACTTTGACAAAATAACCCTGATTTATACAGGAACTTTTAGGCCAACCAGAAAAATCACAGGCATTTTCAATCGCGTTAAGAAATGACCTATAAGTTCAAACGTGAGCCTGAAAGTGGACTAATTCTGGTCAATGTTGAGGTTGACAACAAGTTTGAATTGAAAATGATTTTGGACACGGGAGCTACAAATACGACCATTGACAGTAATGCTTTGTACCTTCTCGGACACGACCTCAAAGACAGTATTGGTTCTGTTGAAATTGAAACGGCCAACGGAATAATTGAAACCGAAGTTTTTGAAATAGATTCATTTGTTTCCCTTGGACTGACGAAAGAAAAATTTCAAATCCAGGTTTACGACTTTTTAGCACACGGAATATTCTCTGATTACAACGGACTTCTTGGTTTGGACTTTCTTGATGGAGTCAAGTTCTGTATTGACACAAGAGAAAACGTAATTTCCTTATCTTGAAGTTAAGCACTTCTATAAGCTCCCCCAAAAACAGCAAGGATTGCAACCGACTTAATGTCTAATTTCAAACCCGGCATTCTTCCCTTATCCCCAGAAATTTCTTGCGCCTCCTTTAGTCCAGCTTGGAATTTATTTTCTCCGCCTTGATGCGAACGGTGAATTTCTTGGTCGGGTAATTAGGGAAAACCGAAGGATAAGTCTTCAGTTTTTCATTGGTGTAAATGGCGCAAAGAGAGTTCGCAATGTGGTAGATTTGGGAGCGGGCTTCCTTCGGCGCTCCTTCCATAATGCCTAAAAACACTTCCCAGTTAACTACTTCATATTCCATCGCATAATCATGCCAAACAATCACAGATTGCTCATTTCTAAGCAATGAGAAAACTTTATGGGTGTCGGATTTTACGCCCTCGTAACTGTGATCACCATCCACAAAAATCAAATCGTACTTTTGATTCAGGCTACTGAAATCAAATTTTAAAGAATTGGCTTCGATGTACAGAACATTCTTTAAGTCCTTTGAGAAAAAGTTCTGCATTTTGATGAACCTGTCACCCAGACCCAGATTTCGGATATCTGCTTCGCCCAAACTTACGGATGTGCATTTCTCGC
>CANETC010000191.1 GCA_947441055.1 Cytophagaceae bacterium
GGTTGCGGCTTCAATTCGTGCATCAGGACTATTTGCCGGGATTCGCTGAGGCCATAGGAATGGTTTTCAGACTAAAAATCCCTGGGCTTTCCTCAAAGTTGCGTGCATTTCAGGACCTGTATTGCTTGTCCTATGTGTATGCCTGTAAGGTGGTAAAAAAAGTTCCACCAAAAGGTTTCAGGCTGTGGCTAAGCCAAATCCTTCCGGCTTTTTAGCCTGCGTTCAGGATGTCGTGCATCCGGATTACGCCAAGTATTTTGCCTGTAGCTGGGTCGGTAACGGGCGCAACATAAATTTGCCTGAGGGGATTTTCCATCAAATTGAGTACCTGCCCCAAACTCATTTCAGGATTGCAGCAAACAGGATTTCGGGTCATGATGGAGGAAACGGATTCCTGTAAATTGTCGTTTTCCGAAAGGTATTTACGCACATCACCATCGGTAACAAATCCTTGAAGCTGCTGGTCTGAATCACCTACACAAATCCCGCCAAGGTTTTTTCGGGTGAGGACAAGTATTGCTTCCTTGATTGTCTGATTAGCACCAATCATAGGCAACTGCTCACCAGAATGCATCACATCTGCGGCTTTCAGAAGAAGGTTTTTTCCAAGTTGGCCTGCGGGATGGTTGGAGGCAAAGTCGGCTTCGGTCGTTCCACGGATTGTCATAAGTCCTGCGGCAATTGCATCCCCTAAAACAAGAGAGACAGTGGTGCTGGTCATGGGGGCAAGTCCAAGCGGGCCACCTTCTGATTCTACAGAAGCATCCAGAAAGGCGTCCATTTGCGTGGCCAAAGGCGTTTTTATATTGCCAAAAATGCCGATACAAGGAACTCCAAGTTGTCGTGCTTTGGGCAAAATCCGGAGGAGCTCCGGCGTGGTTCCGCTTTTGGAAAGCATCAGTACTACATCCCCCGCAGAGAGGATTCCCAAATCTCCATGCAGTGCTTCATTGGCGTTTAAGAACAATGCGGGACTTCCGGTACTGGAAAGCGTCGCAGCAATTTTGTGCCCGATCAATCCGGATTTTCCTACACCGCAGACAATGATTTTGCCAGTGCATTTTGTCAAAAGTGGCATCACCTTCGCAAAATTCTGAGCGTTGCGATTAAATGCCGTTGTGATTCCCGAACTCGCGGATTCTGCGACGGCAGCAATTACTTCGTCAAGGGTTTTCATTTAGAAGATAATTTTCTCCATAATTTTTTCGAGGTCCTTGAGGAAAACCATATTAGGTCCGTCACTTGGCGCATTGTCTGGATCCGGGTGTACTTCCATGAAGTATCCATTTGCGCCAAATGCTTTGGCAGCCATTGCCATGGCTGGAACAAATTCTCTGTTTCCGATGGTTTTTCCGCCTCCAGCTCCTGGTCTTTGTACTGAATGGGTGCAGTCCATTACCACTGGGCAGCCAATTGCCGCCATGTCCGGAAGGTTGCGAAAATCCACCACCAGATTGTTGTAGCCAAACATTGTTCCCCTTTCGGTTAGCAAAATTTGTTCATTCCCGGCAGACCTCACTTTTTCAACCGGATAGCGCATGTCCTGCCCAGAAAGAAACTGGGCCTTTTTGATATTCACAATTTTTCCAGTTCCAGCTGCAGCAAGCAACAGATCGGTTTGACGGCAGAGAAAGGCTGGAATTTGCAGAATGTCTACATACTCAGCGGCAATGTCTGCTTGGTTGCTTTCATGAATGTCCGTAATGAGTGGAAATCCATATTGATTTTTAATTTCTGCCAGCATTTGAAGACCCTCCCGCATTCCCAATCCACGGTAACCAGAAACTGAGGTTCGGTTGGCTTTGTCGTAGGAGGCTTTGAAAATCACCGGGACAGCAAATTTATCGCGGAGCCTTGCAACTTCGGCCGCGATGGTTTGCAGGATGTCCATATTTTCAATTACGCAGGGACCAAGTATGAAAAACGGTCCTTTCCTTAGGTCTTGGAAATTCATGGGGTAAAGAACGGCTTTTTTCTGTTTTTAGTCGACCGAAAATGGTCGAAGCCAGCACTTGAATCTTGTTATTTTCCAGAAGTGATTTCCCGAAATGAGAAATTGTAAAGTGTAGTCCTACATTTGCTTCATGCCTCAAAGCTTTGAAATTCTTGGTCTCATGTCGGGTTCCTCGCTCGATGGTCTCGACCTTGCTTGGTGCCGCTTTTACCGAACAAGTGAGGAGACTCCATTTTCGTATGAAATCATGGCAGCAGAATGCCGTCCATTTCCACAAAGTTTGAAGGACAAACTGGCGCATTGTCGGGAAATGACCGCGATTCAATTGATTGAAGCTGAGGTAGAATTCCTCGGTTTTTCGGCTGCCGCAATCAAAGATCTTTGTAAAGCCACAGGACATTTTCCTCTGGCTGTGGCCTCGCATGGTCATACAGTTTTCCATGATCCATCTGCAGGTTATTCAGTTCAAATCGGGAATGGTGGAATCCTTTCGGGACTTTGCGGTTTGCCCGTGGTTTGCGATTTCCGGACGCTCGATGTGGGCTTGGGCGGACAAGGTGCGCCTCTTGTTCCCGGAGCTGAGGCAGAACTTTTCTCTGAATATGATGCCTGTTTAAACCTTGGGGGCATTTGCAATATTTCCTTTCCCAAAGGTGCGAATGCAAGAGGATTCGATATTGGCCCTTGTAACCAGCTGCTCAATTTCGTTAGCCTACGAATGGGTTTTGAATATGATTCCGGTGGCCGGTTTGCTGCTTCCGGAAATCTAATTCCAGAATTGCTTCATGCCTTGGATGCTGTTCCGTATTACAAACTTCCATTTCCAAAAAGTCTTTCCAATGAATCTGTTGCAGAAATCTGGCTTCCACTTCTCCAGCCTTGGATGGAAAATCCTTGCGATGTTTTGCACACGCTTTGCCAGCATATTGCCACCAAAATTGCGGATGCGCTGCAGCTTGGCGGTCGATTGCTTGTGAGTGGGGGTGGCGCTTTCAATTCATTTTTGATGGAGCAGCTTAGCAAGAAACTTGGAGCTGCCTGGCAGATTGAGCTTGGGGATGAAAAACTGAGCGGTTTTAAAGAAGCCCTGTGTTTCGCATGGCTTGGGCTTAAGCGGCTTTTGGAGGAGGAGAATGTACCTGCATCGGTTACCGGAGCAAGGCAAAATTCAGTTTCCGGCGCGCTTTATGGTGCCAATCCTCTTCTGAAAAAACCTTAAAAACTGCCAACAAAACAAGGCAATCGGATAGGCTGAAAAGTGATTTCATCTTACCTTGGCAACATGAAGATTCTTACCTACAATGTAAACGGAATCCGTTCGGCCACAAAAAAAGGCTTGCCGGAGTTCCTTTCCAGAAATCAAGCTGATGTGGTTTGTATTCAGGAAGTTAAGGCCATGGAAAGTGATCTTGATTTTGGTCCTTATGCCGATTTGGGCTACAAATCTTGGTGGTTTTCCGCTGAGAAAAAAGGTTACAGCGGGGTTGCAATTTTCAGTAAAGTGGATCCGGTTTCAGTAGAATATGGTTGTGGGCATGCAGGATTTGATGCAGAAGGCCGGCACATTTTACTCAACTTCGGGGACTTCGCAGTGCAAAGTCTTTATGCCCCATCTGGTACCACAGGAGATGTTCGTCAGACCATAAAATTTGAATGGATGGAACATTTTGAGGCCTATCAAAAGGAAGTCAGAAAGCGGTTTCCTTCGGTCTTGTTTTGTGGTGATTATAATATTTGTAACCATCCGATTGACATTCACAATCCGAAATCAAATGCGAAAACATCCGGATTTCTTCCACAGGAAAGGGACTGGATGACGAAACTTTTGGGCGAGGGAAAACTGATAGATTCTTTCCGGCATTTTTATCCCGAACAAGCGCATCAATACACTTGGTGGAGTCTTCGCGCAGGTTCCAGGGGCAAAAATCTTGGTTGGCGAATCGACTATATGCTGGCCAGTGAGGAATTGAAATTGAAATTGGCTGCTGCCAAAATTCTACCGGACGAAATGCACAGCGACCATTGTCCGATGGAACTTGTGCTTTCCTAAAATTTGAAATGCTTCCGCCTGTCTTTGCAAAGCACCTGAATTTCCAGAACCTGATGGTTTTGGCAGCCCTCGCGCGCTTTGGATTTTTGTTCATTTCAGGCAAACTTCAAACTGAAGATTATTGGGAATACGGTGAAATAGCGGGGCAGCTGCTAGCCGGACACGGCTATTCTTTTCCCTTCACGGATGAGCATTTGGATTTCAATCCAGCGCATTTTTATCCCACGGCCTTGATGCCGCCGGCTTATGTTTTTTTTCTCCTGCCATTTTTATTTGTTCAGGATGTGCTGATTCGGAATCTGCTGCTTTTTGGAAGTCAGATTTTTCTTTCCCTCCTGGCCATTCGGTTTACATATTCTTACTCCAGCGAAAAGTTTGGAAAAACTGCGGCTTTGCTGATTTTGGGCTTTCAGGCTTTTTATCCGGAAATGATTTTTGCCTGCTGCACCGCTGGGCCAACCATCTGGTTTCATTTCCTTTTTGCAGCCTTCATTTTCTCAGCTGCTGCCCGGAAAAATCCGATTCTTCGGGGACTTATTGCCGGATTGCTGATTCTTTTTCGATCTGAGGCAATTCTACTGCTTGGACTCATTTTCGCTTTTGAGTTTTGGAAGGGAAGTCGAAAGCCCGTGCTCATTTCGGTTTTGTTCATGAGTCTCAGCCTATTTCCCTGGCTACTCAGAAATCAGCTGGTTTTTGGAAAACCCATGCTCTCTGCGAGTGTGGGGGTTAATTTTTTTCGGGGCAATAATGCTGGCTCAATCGGCGATTGGCCGATATTTTCGCAATCCAGCTGGAATGCCATGAAGGCAAATCCCGGAACATTTGAACAAACACTTGACGCAGCTGCTATGTCCCTTGCGGTAGATTTGGTGAAAGCAGAAC
>CANETC010000192.1 GCA_947441055.1 Cytophagaceae bacterium
AAGATCTTGGATTGTTGAATTTCCTTCCGGAAGGTTCTGATTCGCCTTGGCCTTGGCTGGAACTTTTCAGGGTTTTTGGTCACACCGAGGCCATGGTTTTGCCGATCATTTCAAATGGTTCTTCCAAATTGATTTTTTGCGCAGACTTGTTTCCATCGGTGCACCACATTCCAATGCCCTTTATCATGGGTTATGACATGAGGCCACTTGAAACCATGGAAGACAAAAAGCGCTTTTTTGAACGGGCATTGGCGGAAAACTGGGTCCTTTATTTTGAGCATGATGCCGTAAACGAATGTTGTCGGCTTGAGTTGGGGGAAAAAGGAGTCCGGGCTGGCGCTGGATTTGAACTGTCGGCCGCTGGTTTCTGATGGGTTCCCGGCTTCACAAGCCTAAAGGATTTTATATAAATCATTAGAAACTGTTTTGCTGCCTGAATCATTAAACGAGCAGGTTATCGCCTTTTGCAAGGCCCTTGCTCCCGGAGAAATTGAGAAACTTGTTTTTAAAAAGCAGGTTTTTTCAGGCATTCCGAATTCCTGGCTTGCTACCCAAAGCAGCCTTCAGGCAATTGCCGCCAAGAAAATCCCAGCCTGGGATAAAATTCCCGGACTTGTTTATCCCGACAAGGAAGCATTAGAACAATGCACATCCGAAATTGTGGCCTCCTGGAAAAAATCACTTGTTCCAAAAGAAACAGACTTGCTTGCAGACCTTTCTGCAGGACTCGGTGTGGATGGATTTACCCTTGCCGCAGAGATTTCAGATCTGGTTCTTTTCGAACCCGATGAAAACAGAGCCGAATATTTGGTTCAAAATGCCAGCAAAATCAGGCCATCCTCCACAAAGGTAATTTGCGGACCTGCTTCAGATTCAGACCTTGAGACATTGGTGGAAGGGAAAAAAAGTCCCTTTTTTTATGTTGACCCTGATCGGCGAAATGTGGAAGGAAAGCGGCTTTCCCATTGGCGCGATTGTCAGCCAGATGTTTCCCGGATTTACGCAGTCCTTAAGAACACCCCTGCCCGGTTGCTGGTGAAATTCTCTCCTCTGGATGATCCGGAGGAAATTTGTGCTGCGCTGCTGGGAGCAAAGGAGGTTTACATCGTGTCGGTGCACAATGAAGTAAAAGAGGTTCTTGTCCTTTGGGATTTTTCGGCTCTGACAGAAACAACTGATTATTATGCCTGCAACCTTTTGCGAAGCGGGCAGCTTGATTGCCGGAAAATTCCGATTCAGCTTTCGGGACGGCCATTGCCTGGCCGGGCGCAGAAAGGTCATTTTTTGCTTGATCCATGGGCAGCTTTACGCAAAGGCCGGTTTTCAAAATGCATGGCAGAGGAAGCCGGATGGACTCAAATCTCCGGCAATGCACGCTTGTATTCTGCTGCCGATTTGCCCCTGTTTTTCCCTGGCCGGATTTTCAGGATTGATGACATTATCGATGGACTCTCCTCATTTGGAAAGCAGCGTTCCGGCATGGATTTTCATGTTATCAGCCGCAACTTTCCGGAAACAGCCGAACAGATTCGAAAGCAATTTAAATGGACCGAAAGAGGAAACGATTTCATCATTTGCTTTTGCAATGACGCTGGCGAGAAAGTCATCCTGAAAACGAAACTGCTGGATTGATTTCATACGGATTCGTTTATGCTTTTTTTGTCTGCATCACGGATTGAGCGGATTGAGGGATTTCACGGATTTTTTGGTTTTTTCCGACTGCCGCAAACGTAGGGGCGAATTGCAATTCGCCCCTACATCTGTAAACTCATGTCAGGATTAAACAATTTAACTGTAAACTTATTTTAGGACGAGTCAGTATTGATTCCGTGTAATCAGCGTAATCCGATTCATCTGCGTTTCTGCATTTTTTGTCTGCATCACGGATTGAGCGGATGAAAGGATTTCGCGGATTTTTTGGTTTTTTCCGGACTTGCACCCTAATCACGGGCGTATCCGCCAAAGGCGAGACAAATGCAATACGCCCTTACGGGCAGCTCTTACATCTGTAAATCCCTTTAGGATTTCGCGGATTTTTGTCCTTTCATTCTAAACCCTTTCGCACAGCTGCTGCCAAAAACGCAATCTCCTTTGCAAATCAATTCTCCTCCACTCCCTAGAAAATTCTTGTGACCCAAATTTTTCTTTATCTACCTGTAATTTTCTCCTACATTTGCCTTGCTTTTGTAGTTTATCTGGAAAAGTTCGGGCTTGTAGCTCAGCTGGTTAGAGCACCTGACTCATAATCAGGGGGTCCATGGTTCAAGCCCATGCAGGCCCACAAACATATTGTTTGTCAGAGTCCCCCGGTTGGTCCGGGGGATTCTTTGTTTAAGTAGAATGAATAAAATCGTGCTTTTCGGACCGGGCCCATATTTCAAGGGCGGACTGGCCAATTACAACATCTCTTTGGCTCGGGCGATGGATGCGCTTTCCTGCTGGGATGAAGTTCACCTGATTTCCTGGACGCAGCAATATCCGGCCCTTATTCCCAGAGATTTTGCCGACAAAAAGACAAAGGAGGACAAATTGGGTGGCACGCATGTAAAACTTCATTACCTCACCGATTACAACAAGCCATCTACATGGGGAAAAACGGTTGAGCTTATCAAAGAAATAGGTCCTCAGTGTGTTGTAATTCAGTGGTCAATTGCGCTACAAGGTCTGCCGCTTGGTTTTATCGTGAAGCGCCTGAGAAAAGAAACCGGCATTGAAGTTTTGTTTGATCTCCATTTTGTCATTCAAAAAGAGCAAAGTTTCATCGACCGGTATTTTACGCGCTTTGCCTTGAAGCATGCTTCCGGATTTGTGGTGCATGCATCGAAAACGCTGGATGAGCTGAAAGAGATTTTCCCCGGCAAGAAATTTTTGATGAATGAATCCGGTGAAAGGGCTTCATCAGGAAATGGAGACGCTTCTCCGGTGATTAAACTTTTCCATCCTGTTTATGACATGTTCAAACCCGATCCGGCCTTTGATTTGGAAGCCGAAAAAAAGCGTCTGGGTTTAAAGAAGCATGTTTTTCTCTTTTTTGGTTTCATTCGAAAATACAAAGGACTTCACTATTGTCTGGAGTCTTTTGCCCAATTGGCGAAAACCAGGGATGATGTTTCGCTTCTGATTGTGGGTGAATCTTTTTGGAAAACCCTGGATGAAACCAAATGGATAAACCGCTTTAAAAAGTCGGTATTCCGCATCCTTCGGTCCTTGCTTTCCTCCAATTCTGAGGATGAAACCCAGTACAATCCACTGGGATTGATTGAGACTTTGGGCCTTGCTGACAAAGTTTCTGTGGTCAATGATTTTGTGCCCAATGAGGATGTTTACCGGTATTTTCAGGTGAGCGATTGCATCCTTCTTTTTTACGAATATGCCACGCCTTCCGGTGTGGAATCCATGGCGTATAACTTTTCAAAGCCAATTCTGGCGAGTCGCGTTGGGCATTTCCCTGAAACCATTACAGATGGAAAAAATGGGTATCTGGCCAATGATGGTGATGTGGAAGACATGGCCAAAACCATGGAAAAGTTCCTTGCCAGCCCAATTCCGGAAGAAAACATGAAGGAAATGGCATCGCGTTTCAGCTGGAAAATTTATGCTGAGGCGATTTCGAGGCCCTGGCGATAGTTTGTACTTATATTATCTTTCCAGTGAGTTCTAAGTAGCCGTCTAACCGGATAAGCCATTATTTGTTGGAAATGCCAGCACCTTGCCCAGACCGGCTCAATGGGCTTCTTGGCATGGGATAGCAGATGGAAATTATTGCCTTGGCGTTTGGGACGCAGGGATAGATCGGAAGGTGTTTGGTGCTGGGCGGGTTGTCTTTGGAGAGGAAAGGTAAGTGGCTTGCCGTGTAAGTTCCGATAAGGAGCATCTAAAAAAAAACCGGTAATAAAATCTCTGGATGAACTTTCGAAAAATGAGCATCGCTTAAAGATGCGTCAACAAACTTCCTTTAGTCTGATTATTAGGCCTTAGAGTCTTTACTTGCTTTGTATATTCTTCCCATGAAAAAACTTGCACAAGTTAATTCTGTGCAATTACCTTTGAGCGAAACAAATTTGACGATACCGTAATAAAACAGTACCAATAATTTTAGCAGCGTTTGCTGATCTTCCTGTAACTGGAACCGACCAAGTTATAAAGTGAGCAGGGAAGTACAAGCATAACGCTCATGCTACGGCGTGGGCGTTGCTTTACTTTGTTCACAGGCGCTTTGGTCGGGCCTCAGTTACAAGTACGGCAACTGTCCCACGCTGTTTTTTTTTAGCCACTTGGGGATGGAGTGGTGAAAACGCCAAAATGAAAAAAATAACCATCTCCCTGCTTTGCCTGCTTCTATTTACCGGGCTAATTTCTGCTCAAAATTTACCTTCCTATCTTCCTTCCAATGGCCTTGTTGGCTGGTGGCCTTTTAACGGGAATGCGAATGATGAAAGTGGGAATGGGAATAATGGAATTATGTATGGAGTTACACCCACTGCTGACAGAAATGGAAATTCAAACCACGCTTTCGCGTTCAATGGAGTTGATAATTATATAAAAATAAACAACGCGAATTCATTTCAATTCAACGGTAGCCTTTCCATTTCAACTTGGGTAAAAGCGAGTTTTCTTCCAGTTGGTGCCTTTAGTTCTACATCTTATATACTTTCAAAAGGACAAGACGGGGGTGATCCTCAATCCTGGTGCTTTAACTGGGATACAGAAAGTATTGGATGTAACGTTTACCAGAACAACGGATTTGATAATTGCGGCCCGAGATTATTTTATTCCCAAAATCAATACCAATTAAATACATGGTATAATGTCACTTTGGTATTCAATGGTACTGATGGCAAATTTTACTTGAATGGGGAACTGAAAT
>CANETC010000193.1 GCA_947441055.1 Cytophagaceae bacterium
CTCCCCTGCCCAAAACATAAAACTCTGGCATTACAATTTCAGATTCAATTGCGGTCCCAGAGCCATTTTTAGCTTCGGCCAATTTGGAATTAACTGTATCGCCAGAAGAATCTGCCTGTCCAAGATCAGTTTTACTTTTGCCGGACCTTTTTAATGATTTCGGCTTTTCCTTGGAAGAAGCCAGTTTCGAATCAATTGCATTGCCTTTGGTTTTCAAATCTGCCTTAGCGGAATCCAGCTTTGCAGCAACAGCATTATTATTCACCTGTGCATTATCTGAAGGCAAGCGATAACGGCCAGACTTTTTAATTTTATCCCCATGAAGATTATTCAACTGGCAAAATTCCTTTGAATTGATCCCTCTTTTTTTGGTGAAGGTCTTAATCGAAGATCCTTTTTTGATGTACGCGAATCCAGTTTCAATTTCCGGCTTTATAACAACTGGCGGAGCCACTACCCGTGCAGAATCAATGTACAAATCCAAATTGGAAGCCAGCAAGTAGCTATGCGAACCAGGAACCAAAAGGACGCCTCCAGGAAAAACTGTAGACCGAACTTCCGGATTGAATTGATGTAAAGAACGAGGTGTCATTCCCAGAATACTTTCCAACTTTTTCAAATCGAAAGACTTGTTGATCTGAAAAGAGTCAAGTGGTACGCTTACAAGAACGCTGTCGATATCCGGGTGAATGTTGTGCTCACGCGCATAATTCATAGAATACACAACCGCATGAAATTGTGGCACATACGATCGCGTTTCCTGAGGAAGGAAATTATAGATCTCCCAAAATCCGCGCTTTCCAGATTTGCGCATTGCCTTCATCACATTGCCAGGTCCGCAATTGTACGCTGCAAGCGCAAGTTCCCAATCACCGAAAGTATTGTGAAGCGATTTTAGAAACCGGCATGCAGCCTCTGTGGCAAGCCAGGGATTTTGTCTTTGGTCCAGATGGGTTGTTTGCTCAAGTCGAAAGTCTCTGCCGGTACCAGGCATGAATTGCCAAAGCCCCAAAGCCCCCATCTTAGACTTCGCCTTAAAATTCAAGCCTGATTCCACAATTGCCAGGTATTTTAAGGCATCCGGCATTTCATACTTTCTCAGATAATACTCGAAAATAGGAAAGTAATAATTCTTCCTTTCGAGCATTGTTTGGGTGTAATTCCGCTTCCGGACGGTGAAATAATGGATGAAACTGCATACCGATTTATTCACAACCATTGGGATATCAAGGTCAAGACATGAAGCCCGATCCTCAATGGTTTCAATATCCACAGAAGGGATATATGTGTAAAAAAGGGTATCGGAAATATTGGTTTCCGGATGGAATTCATTGTGGGCCGCATCCGAAATAGTATGATGTAAACTACTGTCTGTCAGTGGATCTATCCTAAATTGCGCACTCACTGAAGTCTGACCTAGAATGAAGGTCAACAAAGTAAGAACCAACAGGAAAGGCAAGCCTGGCCGCGGGTTTATTTCAAATAAGAATAAGGTTTTTCGCATTATGATTTACCTGCAATCTATCGCCTTTGGAAGTTTCAAGCAAGACTATGTAAGCCATTGTCTAAAAATGTCCTAACCACAAAATTCAAACGAAGAAATCATGCTATTATTCTTTAAAACTTCAAGTTCAATTGAGGCTTGGGTCTATCGGGAAATTGGAAACCATTTTATAATAAGGACCCATTTTTGCCAAGGTATCCTTCCACATTGAATCCGGATTGGTTGTTAAAATCTCAGCGATTGATCCATTGTACAACATCCAGTCCTCCCGGTCAATTTCGTTTTCCAATTGTCCTTTTTCCCAACCAGTATAGCCAATAAGCAATCGGCAATTTTCCGGTTGAAATTCCTTTGCTTTCACCGCTTCCAGCAAATCTTCATATCGACCTTGCCAGCAGATCCCATCCCGAAGTGGAACCGCCTCAGGAAGGCCTTCAATCCGGTGAACAAAAAACATAGAGTTTGCATCTACAGGTCCACCCGCAAAAAAAGGAAACTCACAAAGCGGATGCACGCCTTCTTCCTGAAATGGATTTGAAGCGGGCTTGTTCAGAATAAGGCCAAAAGCCCCGTCTTCATCATAATGACATACAAGAATTACTGCCCTTCCAAATAATGGGTCTTGGAGAAAAGGCTCAGACAAAAGAAGACTTCCAGTGCGAAGGTATTCGGTTGACATTGGTATCAGTATGGAAATGCAAGCCTAAGCAAAAACTACTTCCCAGCAAACTGATTGACCCAAACAATTCAAAATTGCAGAAATAGTTTATCAGAACCACAACTAAAGCAATGCAAGCATTTCTTCCGCTACAAGATTCAGAATCGGGTGTCTCCATTCTGGAAAAAAGTCCCTCAATGGCTCCAGAATAAACTTCCGAAGGTGTAATGACTTGTGCGGAATGGTGAGTGTTTTAGAAGTATAAATTTGATTTCCAATCGCAAGAATGTCAATGTCACAGGTTCTTGGCTGAAGTAGTCCTTTGTCTGTTCGACCATATCGATCCTCAATTTTTCGTGTAATTGCATGAATTTCATTGGCTTCAAATGAAGTAGCGAAGGCCACAATACAATTTAAATACGCAGGATGTGAATCTACGCCCTCCGGCATCGTTTCTATAATTGCGGAAGATTTGATTACTGACCCCAATTCCAAAGAAAGGTCTTCGACAGCAGCTTTCAGGTAAAACTCTCTGTCTCCTACATTAGAGCCCAATGAAAGCAGAAGAAAATCGCTATTCATTTCGGGCTGCTGATGTAAACTGGTTTTAGGTATGACGGCTCATCAAGCACAGATTTTACAAAACTTCCTGAACCCAATTTTGCGGCCGCTATTTTGGCTGCTGATATTGAATCTGGGCTTAACCCAATAACTTCCTCGAAACCAGCCTCTGCTAAAATTTTCCGGGCATCATCGCCAGATGAGAAAAAAACCGGTAAGTCCGGACCAGTAATTTTTTCAATTGCCAAGCTAAACTCTTCCATCCCTACGCAAACTGGATCAATTTCGGGTTTTTCGGCAACCCGGCTCCAGACTCCAAAAAACACCTCTCCTTTCCTGGCTTCAATCACTGGTAGCACCAGCTGAGCCTTTGGACAATTTTCCAGAATTTGAAACGCAAGATTTTCGAGTGTACCAACTGGAACAATAGGCACGCCAGATCCAAAAGAAATGCCTGATGCCAAAGCCATGCCTATTCTGAGTCCAGTATAAGAACCAGGTCCGCTTCCAACAGCAATGGCATCGAGTTCGGAATAAATCAAGCCAGCAGATTTCATTGCCAGGTCAATAACCGGAGCTGCTAGAGCCTCCTGAGATTGCTCCATTTCAACCTTGGCAGAATATACTTCAGTATTATCCTTGTAAACAGAAACCGAAAACTGCCGACCACTGGTTTCTATGGAAAGAATTGATTGCATGGTTTAATACATATAGATTATTTTCCTCCCGAGGGTAAAAAGTAAAAAGGCAAAAAGCAAAATCGCCGACCATTTTGAATTCATTCGACCCGAAACCCAGGAGCCCAGAAGAGAGCCTACCATTGAAATTGGAGCGATGCTTATGATTACCGGAATCAGAATTAACCCAACATGAAGTGATTCGAATTCCATAACCGGATGCTCCAAAAGATTGAAAATCGAACTAAAAAAGGTAGAGAAGGCAATCACCCCAAATGAAATAGATTGCGCAATTCGAATGGGAAACCGAAGCATCGCATGAAGCACTGGCACAATTACAATTCCTCCTCCAAGTCCTGAAAGTGCAGAAACTACTCCTGAAAAAAATCCGGCCAAAAGCACTCCGTTTGGTTTCAATAGAAGTGTTTCCTCTACTGCAGTTTTATTTTTCCGAATTCGGAAAAATATCCTGAGCATTAAGTATAGGAGGATAATGATAAAGAAAACATCGAAAAAAGTTTTGGACATTAAACCGGCGTTAACCACAAAATGCAGGACAAGCAGAGAAACGATTGTGGAAAATATCCCGATAGAAAGAACTCCTTTTCGGATTAAGTTATCGGAAGCAAACTTTTTAACACCCGCAGCAAAGGTTGTAAAAAAGGTGCAGGCCAAGGAATTGGCAATTGTAACTGAAACCAAATCTACTTCCTGCACACCAAGCCTTCTTGCCGCTTCTGGAATTACAAGCACAAAAACCATTCCGCCACCAACACCCAAAAGGCCGCCAAGGAAACCTGCGATTAATCCCCAAATAAATAAGGTTGGCAAAAACAGTTCTGACATTGGGCAAATTTGAATAATCTTTGGAATAAAAGGCTTGCCTGTTTGATTTCAAATTGAGTTTGATTGCTTTGAGTCAAAATAAACTAGAATTCGATTCCGGGAAAGGAGCAATTCTAGGCAAGGATTGCAATGATTTATGGCTTCTCCAAGGCTGATTGTAAATTTTGTTTGTTTTTAGATGTTTCACCTACTTTCCTATTTCTGCAACTGATAAAACGACAAACATAATTTCCATCAAGAGTATGTCTGTAGGTCACAGCAATTCTATACCCAGCAATAAGTTTTCAACAATTTTTAATGGATATCAAGGCATGGAAGTCTTGATATTTTCTCAGATAGAAAAAAAACACAATGATTTTTATCTTAGTAAATGGGTAGGGTAATGCCTGAATCTGTTTCAATTGTAAAAATAAAAGCGTTGTAATTGCGTATCCAAAAACGCGGAACAGACCTAGGCCAATTTATCTGACATTTGTTAAAACCTTATATTAGCAAGCGATTTTGTACCGAAGTTAACAAGTTCAGAATTTAGGCTGAGAATGCTTTTATAAAAATTGGTTTTCTAAACGGATACCAAATCAAAAAAATAGATCATAAAAACAGGGAAGAAAAAATTA
>CANETC010000194.1 GCA_947441055.1 Cytophagaceae bacterium
TGGCTGGCTCGACATCCATGTAAAAAACCAGGCTGAATCCGTTTCGAGAATTCTGGATTTGATAAACCAGATTTATCTGGATTAAAGCGGGCTTTTTAATTCATAAAATTCCGGTTGAGAAAGCAGGAATTCCGGCCCAAATTGCAGGCTCGGAAACCTGCATTTTATGAGCAAAACAGAAAGCCAGTACAGAGAAATAATTGCCGCATGCAAAAGTCTCTTTATTCGTAAAAATCAAGATTACGGCAGTTCCTGGCGCATTATGCGTCTTCCATCAATTACCGACCAGATTTTCATCAAAGCCGCCCGGATTCGAAGCATCCAGGAAAAAGGTGTTCAGCAAGTTGCCGATTCAATCGATTCAGAATTCATCGGCATTATCAATTATTGCATCATTGCCTTGATTCAAGCGCAACTAAAAGAAACCGATAAAGGCATGAACCTTGATGCTTCTGAGCTGGAGGTGCTTTATGACAATGCCGTTGAGGAAAACCTGGCACTTTTGGGGCGAAAAAACCATGATTATTCCGAGGCCTGGCGCGATATGCGCATCTCCTCCATCACTGACATTATCCTGATGAAACTTCATCGCTTAAAACAGATTGAAAACAATGAAGGCCAAACAATCGTTTCAGAAGGAGTGGAAGCCAATTACCAGGATATGCTGAATTACTCGGTTTTCGCACTCATCATCGGAAAAGAAACCGGAAACTTCTCTTGAAAAATCAACCAAAAGCCTTGGAAAAACCTAAAATCAATACACTCGCAGAACTCAAAAGTTCAGGCTGGCTTAGTCGCAGTGTTCATCAGGAATTGAGGGAAAACCTTATCGCTAGAATTAAAGCAAATGAAACCCGGTTCGAAGGAATCTGGGGATATGAAAGCACCGTTATTCCTGAACTTGAAAGAGCCATTTTGAGCGGACATAACATTTGCCTGCTGGGCTTAAGAGGACAAGCAAAAACCAGACTCGCCAGAGGCATGGTGCAATTGCTTGATGAATGGATGCCAATGGTTCAAGGATCCGACCTTAATGACGATCCCATCAATCCCATTTCTGGATTTTCCATTGAAAAAATAAAAGAGCATGGCGGCCTTACCCCAATTGACTGGGTTCACCGGGATGACCGCTTTACCGAAAAACTTGCCAGTCCGGATGTTTCAGTGGCCGACCTCATCGGCGATGTGGATCCGATAAAAGCCGCCAGCCTTGGTCTCCCCTATTCAGACGAACGCGTAATTCATTATGGTTTGATTCCCCGGGCCAACAGAGGAATTTTCGTCATCAATGAACTGCCCGATTTGCAGGCCAGAATTCAGGTAGCATTGTTCAACATTTTGCAGGAAGGCGATATTCAAATCAGGGGTTTTCGCAAACGCGTTCCGCTTGACATCAGCTTCATTTTTACCGCCAACCCAGAAGATTATACCAACCGGGGAAGCATTGTAACGCCACTGAAAGACAGAATCGGAAGTCAGATTCTCACGCACTATCCGGCGGACATAGAAACCGGCAAAAAAATCACCAGACAAGAATCTGGCAAAAGAACAGGAACCGAAATCAGGATTCCGGAACTCGCCAGGGATATGATAGAACAAGTGGCCATTGAGGCCAGGAATTCCGAGTTTGTGGACAGCCGTTCCGGTGTGTCGGCAAGGCTTACAATTTCCGCCATAGAAAATTTACTTAGCACAGCGGAAAGGCGCATGCTCAGCAACCAGGAAGGCGAATCTTGTCTGCGTTTTTCAGACATCTACGGCATAATCCCGGCCATCACAGGCAAAGTGGAACTTGTGTACGAAGGCGAGCAGGAAGGCGGTCGGATTGTGGCCATGAACCTGATTGGAAAGGCTTGCCGCAGTCTTTTCCTACAACACTTCCCAGACCCCGAACAATCAAGAAAATCAAGCCGCGAAAATCCTTATGCCGAGGTAGCAAACTTTTTTGCGGATGGAAATACCATTCTGTTTCAGGAAGGCGAAAGCCTGGAGAACTACCATAAAAATTTGGCCATGGTTCCCGGCCTTGATGATCTGGTTTTCGATAGCAGCCTTTCTGTAACTGCAGATGAAATACATTTCTGGAAAGAGTTTATCTTATTCGGCTTGTCCGAATGCTCTGTAATCAGCAAGAAAATTCTTGGAAATGGAACTGGATTTTCTGACTTACTCGGAAGCATGATTGATCTGGATTCCTTTGATCCAGAGGAAGATTAGTTTCTTTAGAGAATCCTAAAATCTTTAAGTTTCTGTAAAAAATCACCCGAATGCTTTGGGTGTAAAACAAGATGCCCTTTTGTCTGGATTAAAAAGGAAATTGGAATATCAAACCGGTCCAAACAAATCGTCAAATTCTACGATTCGTTTGTGCCTTAAACCAGAAGATTATGAGGGCATTCAAAACAACACTTGTCGCAATTTTCTTTCTTGCAGATTCTCAGTCTGTTTCTGCGAATGACAATTCCTCTTCTCCGTTATTCTCCAGAAGAAGAGGCGATTTTCTGGGACTCAATATGCCGCGAATGGGAAATAAATGGCCAAACCGCAAGGGTTCCGGATGGCTTAGTTTGCAAACATCTGCGAAATATACTGCCTACCCGGTTTTTGGAAGAATCCAGGGAATGGTTCCACTTCAGGTTTCATTTGATTATAGTTTCGACAACCATTTTACAATAGGTGGATATGTGGGCAGATTCGAAGCAAACTACCTGGATACATACGGAACAGAACCATACAAATGCGCCATCTTATCCAATTCAGGAGGTCTTCGCATGTCGCTTCATTTTTCGGACTTGTTTAACAACATGTTTGGAGAAAGATTGAATGTGAGAAAATGGGACTTATATACCACTGGTCACATTGGCTGGCACACAATTACCTGGAACGTAGACCAGAAATACAGAGGAAGCAGAGATTTTTCAATTGGCTCTTTTTCAAGCATCGGAATTATGGTAGGCATAAAATGGCTCCCAACGCCGCGCTTTGGTGTGTTTGTTGAAGGTGGAAAAGGACCAGTTTCAATCTTTGGTTTTGGCTTATCAGCCAAAATTCTAAAGTAAAAGGACACCAACAGAATCCTAGCGTTATGACAAATTTCAAAGATTCAGAAACAATCTTTCGATTTAAGGTCTTTTTAGGATAGTTTCGCCACTTATTAAGGGAGAACAAATTCCCAATTTGCACCATGTCAACAGCACAACTGTTTTTTGAAGGAAAAACCATTGACTTGCCGGTAATCACTGGCACTGAGAACGAAAAAGCCATAGACATCTCAAATCTAAGGGACCAGACTGGTTTGGTAACCCTTGATCTTGGATATAAGAACACCGGCGCCACCAAAAGTGCCGTTACCTTTTTGGACGGTGAATTAGGCATTCTGCGATACAGGGGATATCCAATTGAGCAATTGGCTGAAAAGTCAAACTTTATGGAAGTCGCTTATTTGCTCATTTATGGCGACCTTCCAAACAAAGCCCAATACGCGGCATTCACAGATGAAATCAAACTTCATACTCTCGTAAATGAGGATATCAAGAAGATTTTGGATGGTTTTCCTGCCACGGCGCACCCGATGGGAATTTTGTCTTCTTTGGTTTGTTCACTCACTGCCTTTTATCCTGAGTCAGTTGAAAACCCAACTGAAAGCAACATTAACCTCAACATCTTCCGTCTTCTGGCCAAAATGCCAACTTTTGTAGGTTGGGCATATAAAAAATCACTTGGCCATCCGGTGAATTATCCGAGAAACTCGTACGACTACTGTCAGAATTTCCTTCACATGATGTTTGCACTTCCAGTGGAGGATTTTCATCCAGATCCGGTTGTGGTAGATGCGCTCAACAAACTTCTGATTCTTCATGCAGACCACGAGCAAAACTGTTCTGCAAGTACTGTAAGAATGGTAGGTTCGTCGAAAGCAAGTTTGTATTCTTCCATTTCAGCCGGAATCAATGCCCTTTGGGGACCACTTCACGGAGGTGCCAACCAGGAGGTAATTGAAATGCTGGATGAAATCAGAATTTTGGGAATCAAACCGGTTGAATACCTCGAGAAAGTAAAAAAGAAGGAAGTAAGACTCATGGGCTTCGGTCACAGAGTTTACAAAAACTTCGACCCAAGGGCTAGAATTATTAAAAAAGCCTGCGATCAGGTACTTAGTCAACTAGGCGTAAAAGACCCAATTCTGGATATTGCCAAGGAACTGGAGGAAGCCGCTCTTACAGACGATTACTTCATCAGCCGCAAGCTTTATCCCAATGTAGATTTCTACAGCGGGATTATTTACAGAGCATTGGGCATCCCAACCAATATGTTTACGGTGATGTTCGCGCTGGGTAGACTTCCAGGCTGGATTGCCCAATGGAAAGAGCTGAATGCTTCCAAAGAACCAATCGGCAGACCACGGCAAATTTATACAGGTCTCGGCAGCCGCGATTATGTGCCGATTTCAAACCGCTAATTTTGCAGCCCTCTTCGGAGGGCTGTTTTTTTGCTGAGTTTTTTCATTCTTTTGAAATCTAAATCAGACTCCAACCTTCTCATTCGCACTTCTGATAAGGATGAATTTCCAGAGCTGGAAACCTGATTAAGAACTTAGCCAATAATCCAACAAACAAAATAAATCCATGCCGCGCCTGTCGGTGGTAATCGTAAACTACAATGTGGAGCATTTCCTGGAGATTTGCTTGCATTCGGTCATGGCTGCCTGTAGAATTACGGATGCAGAAGTCTGGGTGGTGGACAACAATTCCTCCGATGGATCTCTGGAAATGCTTTGCAAAAAGTTTCCGGATGTAAAACTGATTGCCAATACGGTCAATACCGGATTTTCTACCGCCAACAACCAGGCAATCAA
>CANETC010000195.1 GCA_947441055.1 Cytophagaceae bacterium
GGCACTTCCAGCACAAAAGGTCTGTAAAGCGGATGGTGAGTGAAAGAAGTAAATTCAAGATAATCATCTGGTTTGATGTCCATAAAATCTGCAAAAGTCCCGGCGGTGTAAGACTTTCCGTTGAAGTCAAATTTCTCAGGCAATTTTCCGAGATAGGCATCTAAAATTCCATTCACGGCCATTTTCCAGTTGCTGCTAATTTTATTTTCATTCTTCACAATAACATCCAGAAAGCTTTTGAGAGCAGCATCCAGTTCGCTGTGATCATGCTTATTTCCCTGCATGGGATTGCCCGGATAAACAAACTCAGGCACAATTCCGTAGGCCCGAATCACATTGGTTACATCATGAAAAGCACCGCCAGGACCCATGTTTGCAAGTCCGTGCATACGCACATAATTCTCTGCTTTTTGCAAATAAGTATGCCGCACAACAAACATTTCACTCAGGTTCACAGCAGGCTTACCCGATTTAATGGTCTCAGATTCCAGAAATGAAAGGGAAGAAAACGACCAGCAGGTACTTGTGTTGTGCTGATTCTTTACCTCCGTATTCTTGATGTCTTTCTCCTGACTGAACCGGATTGTGGAATTGGCTGCATTGCTCCCGGGAAACTGTGCAGATACTTCAAAAGTCAATGCCAAAAGGCCTGCCAGAATTACTTTTTTACTTTTCATGGATTAGATACTTTTCACAATTATCACCCGAAAATTTGAAAATTCAGCTCAAGAATCTCTATTTTAATAGTATGCTTGGAATAATTGTATTGAAAATTCACATTGAGCTTTCACTTGAATGGCATTAAGGACTAATTTGCAACACTTTCTTAGGAAGGGAATTTGCTAAATCAAGATGAATCAGGAAATTTTAAGGAAAACTATTTCAAGGTTTGCCCAATTGCATGGACAAACATTTGACCCTTCCCTGCTACAAAATCCAGATAATTTCAATTATACCTACAGGTCAAGTGATGTCCAGCTTTTTATTCAAGACCTAATACAACTTGCCGGAAAACTGGAGTTTTCGCTGCGCTTACATTATTTTGATGAAGCACACTTAAAAGCTGCTCTTGCAGAAATTCCTTCGCCTTCCATTATTTTCGAAAACGGACCCAGTGGCTGGTCGCCCATGATTATTATCCCAGATGAAAATGGGGATTTTAAAATGGAAAGGGTTTTAAACCAAGGCATTGAAAGCAGAGAAATTGGAAAAATTGATTTAAGTAGAATTCTTCAAGACATCAAGCCAGGAAGTTTTGAAAGTGAAAGCCAATTCCTGCTGATAACAGGTCTGGCATGGAAATCACTTGTGAGCCTGCCCAACCATTCTGACGAGCATCAAAAGCCCTTAACACCACTCAAAAGACTGATTCGCCTTCTGGGCCACGAAAAGCGGGACATCAGTTTTATTTATGTGTATGCGATGATCGTGGGAGTCATTTCCCTGAGTTTACCCATCGGAATTCAATCCATCATCAACCTGATTTCGGGGGGTATGTTCACCAATTCCATTGTGGTGCTTATAAGCCTTGTCATTGTTGGTGTACTGGTATCAGGTGGCCTTCAAATCATGCAATTGACCATGGTAGAAATTTTGCAAAGAAGAATTTTCGCGAAGGCTTCTTTCGAACTCGCCTACCGGATTCCGAGGTTGAAAATTGAAAATCTAGCCAGCTATTATCCGCCTGAACTAATGAACCGCTTTTTTGAAGTGGTGAACATTCAGAAAGGCCTCCCAAAACTATTGATTGACATTTCGGCGGCTGGTCTTCAAATTATTTTCGGTCTTTTACTGCTCTCCTTTTACCACCCATTCTTCGTTGTCTTTAGCTTCCTCCTTGTTGGAATCCTGTATATTATTTTTCGTTTTACGGGCAATAAAGGACTGGAAACCAGCTTAAAGGAGTCGAAATACAAATACAAAACAGCAGAATGGTTTGAAGAACTTGCCCGAACGCTTTCTACCTTCAAACTTGCCGGCACCACAAACCTCCCACTCGAAAAGACAGAAGGATTCGTCAACAATTACCTTACCTACAGGAAAAAACACTTCGGCATTCTGGTTTCCCAGTATGGCAACATATTAATTTTTAAAACCCTGGTAACAGCCGGCATTCTGATTCTTGGAACCATGCTGGTGGTGGACAGACAAATTACCCTTGGGCAGTTTGTGGCATCGGAGCTCGTAATCATCATCGTGGTAGGCGCATTGGAAAAAATCGTACTCAGCATTGATACGGTTTATGACCTTCTCACAGCGGTTGAAAAACTTGGTCAACTCACCGACTTTCCACTTGAGAAACACGAGGGATTTGCCACCCGAATTCCTGGCAACAAACACAGCCTCGCCATTGAATTAAAGGACATCCATTTTTCATATCCCAATGCCGAAAGAGAAGCCTTGGATGGTTTGAGTATATCCATTCCTGCAGGTTCTCGCTTCTGTATCGCAGGTTTTTCAGAATCGGGAAAAGAAACATTGGCCAGACTTCTGGGTGGAATCTATGTTGATTTCAAAGGAATTTTTACTGTAAACGGTGTTTCATTCCGGGATCTGGACCTGAATTTTTACCGGGATTTGGTTAGTAAGAACTTCGAGCGCTCGGAAATAATCGACGGCACCATTCTTGAAAATATAAGCATGGGCAAACCTGGAATAAAATATGAGGATGTTGCCAAGGTGCTGGACTTGCTTGGCATGATGGACGATATCAACCGTTTGCCTCAAGGCGTTCTTACAACCCTTATTGGAACAGGCAACAAACTCTCCGGCTCAATTTTAGAAAAAATCATGCTGGCCCGGTGTCTTGTTTGCAATCCTGGACTTCTGATTATTTCTTATCCGGTATTGATGCTCGAAAAATCCGAACGCAATTCTGTTTACAAGGTTTTGATGGACAGAGAAAATAAGATGACAGTCGGCTTCATTTCTAATGACGAAGACCTGATGCAGGCCTGCGATTTGGTGTTTGTTCTCGACAAAGGTCGCTTGCTTGCCTCCGGAGACTTTAATTCAATTCGTAAATACCTGCCGGAAAATTAAAATGCTGAATATATCCCAAAATAAAATTCCGCAGGACTGGGCCGAAGATCAATTCCAGGCGCTGCGCAGTAAAAATACCAACCAAAGTGGAAGGGTTCTGGCCAGATGGCTACTTGCAATTAGTACCCTTTTGATTATCTGTATGTTTTTACCCTGGCAACAAAACATTCCAGGAAAAGGTAAAATTACTGCCTTGAATCCAGCCCATAGGCCGCAACAAATCCAGACCGCCATTGCAGGAAGAATTACACACTGGAAAATTCGTGAAGGTCAGTTTGTAAACAAAGGAGACACCATCCTTGTCCTTGCTGAGATTAAAGATGATTATTTTGATCCTGAATTTCTGGTAAGATTGGATGAACAACTTAGTGCCAAAGAACTTTCCATACAGGCAACAGAGCGTCAATTGCAAGCCATTAAAACCCAGCTCGAAGCTCTGGACAATGGGAGAAAGTTCTCCTTAAGTAAGGCGCAAAACAAAATCAAACAGGTTGCCATGAAAGTGCGCAGTGACAGCGCTGATTACGAAGCAGAAAAAATTCAATTTGCTACTGCAAAAGTTCAATATGATCGTTATAAAGGCCTTTTTGACAAAGGAGGGCTCATTTCTCTGACCGACCTGGAAAAACGCAACTTGAAGTTGCAAGAAACCATGGCAAAGAGAACCAGCGCAGAAAATAAGTTTTTGGTGAGCAAAAATGAATACATCAATGCCCGGATTGAACTCAGCTCCCTGCAAGCCGAATATGGCGACAAGACAGCCAAAGCCATGTCTGATCTTGGATCCAAAGAATCCTACCTCGCAGATGCCCGAAGTGAATATTCAAAGCTCAGAAATAAAATTGCCAATGTGGAGGTGAGGACAAATAACCATGCACTGCTTGCGCCACAATCCGGTTATGTTGTGAAAGCGCTAAAAATGGGCATTGGGGAAACGGTGAAAGAAAATGAGGCCGTGGTAACCATCATGCCGGAACAAGCCCAAAAAGCTGTAGAATTGTATGTAAGGGCCATGGATGTTGCCCTAATTGCAAGAGGAAGAAAAGTTCGTTTGCAATTTGATGGCTGGCCTGTTTTGCAGTTTTCTGGTTGGCCAAATGCGTCGGTAGGAACCTTCGGTGGCGTAGTTCAGGTAATTGATTATGTAGCATCAAACAATGGAGAATATCGGATTCTGGTGACACCGGATTTAGGTCAAGAAGGCTGGCCGGACTTACTTCGAATGGGCTCAGGTGCAAACGGTTGGGTAATGCTGAATGATGTACCCATCTGGTACGAATTGTGGAGAGAAATCAATGGATTCCCACCGACAATTACAATTGAGGAATCAGAATCAGGCAAAAAGCAAAAATAAACAAGGCATTGAAATTCAGACTTCTGACTGTCATTTTTACTTGCCTTTTGGCCACAGGCCATACCCTGGCACAGTCGAGTTCCCTGGCTGCAGATTCTACTTTTTCAATTTTGAGTTTTCTGGAAACCATTGCTTCCAACCATCCGCTTGTGCGCCAGACAAAACTATTGGACGAAGCGGCTAAGGCTGAAATTCAAATGGCCAAAGGAGCTTTTGATCCCAAGGCAGAGGCCAGATTTTTACGAAAGGCCTACGATGGAAAAGATTACTACAACCTTTTGAACCCGGAACTAAAAATCCCAACGCTTCCCGGCATTGACTTCAAAACAGGATTTGAGCGTAATGCAGGAACTTATGTAAATGCAGAAGACAAAACTCCTGCGCAGGGCCTCCGTTATCTCGGTGTAAGCATTCCTTTGGCCAAAGGACTTTTGA
>CANETC010000196.1 GCA_947441055.1 Cytophagaceae bacterium
ATAAGGGCCTATGCGACCAACTCTGCCGGAACTGGTTATGGAGATGATGTTACTCTGATAACCTGTGTTTCAAACAAAAAACTGAAGAATTCTGTTCAGGTTTTCCTTTTCCCGAATCCTGCCCAGGATGTAGTTAGAATTGTTTCTGAAGAGCCGCTTTCAAACCAATTCAGGGTAATGAATTACCAGGGATCTAGCTTTCCGGTAAGTGGTAAACTTATCGATAACGGCATTGAACTGGATATTCGTTCACTACCTGCAGGATCTTATTTCATTCAAATTTTTACACCGAACGGAAATGTGGTTTTCCCATTGGTAAAGTCTTAAATTGTTTGTATTTATAGTTGTCCAATATGAATAAGAGGCCGGATTTTCCGGCCTCTTATTTTTTTGTAGTTGTTTGATTCGCTTAGGATTTCATCCTTGCTGTTTTCAAGTAGTTCCCAAGAAAACTTTTCCCTGTCAAGCCGAAATCCGCAACTGCAAGAAAGACCATTTCCTCTTGGCCTTCATTCACAGATTGATGCCTGCACCAGCGTGGAATGAAAACAAAATCTCCTGGCTTTACCGGAACGATTACTTCGTCAATTTTGGCATGGCCGTTACCTTGTAAATAGATGAAAACAGTTTCATGGGCATGTCGGTGCAATTCATTGGTTTTTCCGGCAGGAATCCGCACAATTCTTGGGTCAAGTATTTCCAGTGGGAAAGGCAATTTCTTAACCAGAAAATCGATGTTTTGTCCACCTGTTTTATTTTCGTAAAGTGATTCTAAATCGTTGGCATCCAATGAAGAAATATAGTCTTCTGGTTTTTTGGAATGACTCAGACTTGACTTGTCATTGATCTTTTCCAACTGTGACCCAATTCGCCCCAATTGCAATTCACCCCAGAGGCAATCGAGGAAAAAAACAATTTCATTCGACCATTGGGATGAGGCCTGTTCCCGAAAGAAAAAGCTACACAAATTGAGAACCTCCTTTTTTTGATTTTCTCCTTTTGAAGAATAAAGGAAAAGTGCAGAAACGGTTGGAGAAATACCCACTGGATTACCAGACTCTCCACTTTGTATCCAATGACGCAAATGGAAAAAGCCTTCAGCAAGTTTGCTCAGTTCATTTTCAGTAAGCCAATGATTTTCTAAAGCTGAGATAAGGTTTCCGCTTCTCATTCGCATCAGGCATTTTGGTCAATTGCCAAGGCTCTGGCATACATGTCATCCCAGTATGCGGCTCTAAGATTCAGTGCTTTTAACATGCCTTTTCTCAGTTCCCATTCCGCTTCCGGTCCGGATTTTGCCAAATCTTCCGCGATACTCAGCAGGATTAAACCATGTTCATCATCTACTTCTGTGTGAAGTGGAAAAAAGACATATTCCTCCAGGCTAAGATTGGTGAACTTGGAAATGCTGTTGATAATTGGTTTGTAAATGTGTTTTACCACAGACTCCGTACCCAAACCAATTGCCCCCACTGCGGAAATGGCAGAATTGCTTTGAATCAGGGAAAGAAAAGACTCCCGCCAAATGGCTACTTCTATGCCCGGTTTAGCGCTTGAATCCGCGCCAATTGCTTTCTGGAATCGACGAAAAAGCTGGGGATGCGGAATTCCTTGAACCCATTCATCCTGAATACCCAATGCACGAATTGCGATGAGGTCTTCTTCATGAAGAGAACCGCTTTCTTCTGCCAGATTATCCAGCAGGTGACGGCGGTGTTCGGAATTGTCCAACTTTGAAATTACCGCGGTCAAGTATCTGGGAAACCAATCGCTATAAAATCCATATTGTCCAGCAAAATCCTTCAGAATCAAATCCATATGGCGGAAACTTCCGTTTCCAATGGCCTGGAGGTAGGGGTGGTTTACAGCCCTGTGATTTTGTGCTTCAGAAATAAGCTGTTCCATTTGTTGCGAGGCAACGTTTTCAAAAGTGTTATTCATATAAACTTAGTTTATTATTGATTTTGCTCAGATGATTGTAACGCAATTAGATTAAAGAATTTTGAATCCAACATGCCACCAATGAAATATATATCCACAAAAATAATTACCTTTTACATTTGCTGTCTCTCATTGCCTTTTTTAAAATCAATCTCATTCAATTATTTTAACATGAAAAAGAAGTTACTACTGCTGGTTTTGGCCATTTTTTGCAGCTTCAACTACGGTTTTTCTCAGTCTACCAAGGTTAAAAAGGTTGTTTTTCAGGGTTTTTGGTGGGATTACTGGAACAATAATTATCCGAATGCCTGGGCCAATTATCTCACCGAGCTTGCCCCAAGACTAAAATCCCTTGGTATTGATGCTGTCTGGATTCCACCAAGTGTAAAAAATCAATCCACAGGTTATGTGGGTTATTCGCCCTTTGATCATTACGATTTGGGAGATAAGTATCAAAAGGGCGGTGGCAGTCTTAATACCCGCACCAGACTTGGCAATAAGGATGAATTGCTTCGGCTTATCGCTGTGTTGCATGCTAATGGGATTGAGGTAATTCAGGATGTCGTTTTTAACCACACCAACAGTGCAGGCACAAATGGTGGAATAGGCGGCCAGGATCCGCAGACGCCCTTTTCAACGGCCAATGAAGGTGGTTATAAGAATTTCCGATATGTTTCTTATTCCACTCCGCTGATCAATGAAACCTCGACCGACTATTGGACTCGCTCTGGTCGCTGGCCCAAAAACTACACCAACTTTTATCCCAACCAAAGCAACAATTGTACAACCGGAGATATTTGCAGCAACTTTTTTGGACCTGATATGTCGTATGAGGCAACTGCAACGGGTCGCAGCTCAAACATTCCAACCTCAGGATCTGTAACAGTAGGCACTGTTTCCCGCGCTTATTTTAACCCAACTCAGGCCAGCAATTATATGCTCAACGGCTCCAGAGATTGGCTGAATTGGATGAAGAAACAAACGGGTGTTGATGGATTTCGCTGGGATGCGGTGAAGCACTTTCCTGTTTCTGTGCAGCAGGATCTAACTTACAATGTAAAATACAATGTGCCCGCATTTGCGAAAGGAGGTGAGGCCATGTTTAATGTAGGTGAATGGATTGGCAGCAAAGGCGATCTTGACAATTATGTCTCAGCCGTTAAAAGTGGCACAGAAGAGCATACCGGAACTTTTGATTTTAGCCTTCGTGGTTATGGCGGCAATGGTGGATTGTATTCCATGGTGCTGGCGCAAGGTGCTTACAACATGCAAAACCTGCCGTCTGAGCAGCAAGACAAGCGCTATATGGATTATGCCACCCAAAGGGTGCACCGCACCGTGCCTTTTGTAAATAGCCACGATACTTACAGACCAAACCTGGATGCAAACGGAAATTTTCTAAAACCTTTGGGAGATGCAAGTGGCTGGAACACTGGCAGTGAACTTGGTGGAAACGGTCAGCACATTGATCCTAGAGAACCTCGTATTTATGCAGCTTATGCAGTTTCATTTGCCGTAGACGGCAATCCTTGCGTTTTCTTCGAAGACCTTTTTGATGTGGGAACCACCGGAAAACGCTGGTCGCATATCCCTTCAAGTACAGTGGATTTGCCAGTTCGCGAGGACCTTGCGAACATCATGAGGGCCCATGGAAAACTAAGTTTTAAAGATGGAAATTATGGAGTTCCAACAGCAGTGACCGGTGTGAAAGCCCCAGCTTTTGTTAAAGGAAGCAGCGGGGACCATATTGTATTTGAAAGAATTGGGAAAGCCATGATTGGTGTTTCTGATAAATATGCTGCGGTATCTGATAATTCGGAGGATGAGGAAGTTTGGCTTAGCGTTGGTGATGCCAGCTGGATTGGAAAACAATTGATTGACTTTTCTGGTGCACATGGAATCAGTACTTCTTTGGTTTATCCAGATGGGCGTGTGTTGATTAAAACTTCTCCTGCGGGACATACAATCCCAGATGCCAATGGTCATGGGTATTCCATTTGGGCTCCTGTTCCAACGGGTTTAACGCTTACAAGTGTGGGTAGTCTTCAACAATATTTGATGACCTATTCGCCGGCAAGAAGCACATCAACTGTTCAGGAGTGGGAAATGGCCAATGACCTTGGAGACAGCCATCCCAATTCTTTAAGGCAGGGGGGAAGCCTTCCAGCAAATTCAACTGCTGAGCGTACTGCAGGACGGATTTATGCCATGGAAGGCTCTCCGGTAAAAATTCTTTTGTATCCGGAAGTGAATTCCCGCACCCAAACCCTGATGATTTATGACGCGAGCGGCAAAATTCTTTCTCAGGTTACTGGAAGATCAACTTCAAGCTTACCTGTTACTCTAAGTTATATTCCAACCAAAACGGGTTGGTTGAGTATCCGTGTTAAGAATGGTGCAGCAAATACTTCTGCCATGAAGGTTTGGGTAAATGTTAACTACACTGCACCATCTGTTGTGGATACCCGCACCAGTCCTGCGAATCTCCGTGAAGGATTTGACCTTGATGCGGAAGAGGCTTTTTCTGTATCTGCTGACAAGGAAACATTTGCATCAGTTTATCCAAATCCAAGTGCCGGAGATGTCAATTTTGAATTTAGCGGCATAAATTCTGAAGTGGGTATTCGCTTAAGCCTTTGCGATATTCAGGGCAGGGAGCTTTTCAGCGCTGAAACAGATGTTTCGCTGCTTCAAAGCGTATTTAATTTTAAATTCCGGGATTTGAAGAAAGGCATTTATCTGCTAAGTCTGAAGGCCGGAAAGCTAAATCAACAGGTTCGGCTTGTGAAATCAGAGTAAAATCTTGAAGAATACAAAAGCAAAAAAGGCCCTGATTAAGGGCCTTTTTTTATTGGTTGAACTTAAATTG
>CANETC010000197.1 GCA_947441055.1 Cytophagaceae bacterium
GGTTAATATTTTCCAGGCATCCGCTGGCCGGCCGTGGTATCTGCAACAATACTTTTCGGTCCGCCTGCATACCTTCTTGGGATGGTTTCGCCACAGGCTGTACGCATTCGGATGACAGACTTAAAAACCTCAGGCTCCACCATCGGAAGACTTTATGCCTTATCTTCACTTGGAAGTATTGTAGGTACTTTTCTTGTTGGTTTTTACCTGATGGCTTGGGTTGGCAGCCGCAACATTCTCTTCATTCTTTCAGGACTTAGCCTTTTGCTTGCCAGCTTTAATTATAAAAACAAAGACAATTTTTTTGCCTTGATTTTGTTCATTGTAGCGCCATTTGTTCAATCATTCGGAAAAAACAACCTGCTCAAAATTCAGGACACCGAATACAATTCTGTCCAGGTTTTCACGGCTCCGCATCCTTATCCAACCTCTAAAGTTTGCCGGGTTCTAAAAGTGGGAAATGAATACAGCTCAGGGATGTTTTTGGATTCAGACAGTCTGGCTTTCCAATACAGCAAGTTTTACAAACTAATTTATTATTTCAACCAAAAACCGACGAAAACCCTGCTGATTGGCGGAGGAGCCTATTCGGTGCCTAAATATTTCCAGAAAACCAATCCAAACCTGAGCATGGATATTTTGGAAATCGACCCGGCCTTAACCCAAATTGCTCAAGCCAAATTTAACTTTAATCCTGAGGAACGAATTGTACCAATTCACGAAGACGGAAGAACCTTTCTTAACCACAACAATAAAAAATACGATGCGGTTATGTGTGATGCCTACCACTCACTCTTTAACATTCCCTTCCACCTTGTTTCTTTGGAAGCAATTGAGAAAATGTCGGACGCATTGAACCCAAACGGTGTGCTGATTGTTAATTTGCTGAGTCCAATTAAAGGCCCCAACCGAGACCTCGTTCATTCAATGGTAAAAACCTGTGGGGAAGTATTTCCCTACATCCGGGCATTTAAACCCAGATTGGAGGTGCCGGATGAAAGGGTACAAAACATCATACTTGTATGCATGAAAACAAAAAATCCAGTTTTGCCAGGTTCAGCTTCCAATGAAATCAATGAAATGCTGGCAAAAGAAATTAACCTTAAAAATTTGGGTTGGGAAAACGGAATCGTCTTGAAGGATGATTATGCACCGGTAGAACATTACGCCGAAAAAATGCTTGGTTCCTATTTCCAGAGATGAAAGAAAAACCAAGTGCCACCTATTTTCCCCAGCTTGACGGGCTTCGGACTCTGGCGGTATTATTGGTAATTGTAAGCCATTGGTACCGAGGAAGCAAAACTCCACTCCTTTATTATGGTGGGGCTATGGGTGTGGGATTGTTTTTTGTCCTTTCTGGATTTCTTATCACCCACATTCTCCTTTCGCAACAAGAACATTTCCAATCTGGCGGAAGCACCATCAAATCAAAAATCCTAAAAACCTTTTACATCCGCAGAACCCTTAGAATATTCCCGATTTACTACCTGTATGTAATCGTTTTGGTGATTTTAGGGGCCGGACAGGTACGGGAAGTCTGGCTTTGGCTTTTCACCTATACCTATAATTTTCAACTTTTTTTAACCGGAAACTGGCATTCCGGCCACATCGAACATCTTTGGTCCTTGGCCATCGAAGAACAGTATTACCTAATATGGCCTGCATTGCTGCTTTTTTGTCCACCCCGATACAACTTCCACCTTGTAATCGCTTTTATTCTGCTGGCCATTTTTTGCAAGGCTTTTTTATATTTAAGTGATCCAAGTTCCCAATACAGCAAGTTTCCCGTAAGCCAGTTTGATGGTTTTGGATTGGGTTCGCTGCTTGCCTTGTTATGGAGGAAGAATGTCCGGATTCCTTTGGCAGGACTTTGGTTTATTCTCTTTTGGGGAATTAGTTTTTTCTTGAAATGGAACCGTTTCCATTTTCATGGAATGAGTTTTCTTAGCCAAGTATTGCCCTTTTATTTTGCAGGTTGCACAATGCTGGTTTACCTCACGGCCAAAGGCATGAAAGGAATTCCCGGTTATCTTTTCGGAAATCCAGTTTCACAATATTTGGGCAGAATCAGTTATGGCCTGTACCTGTACCATATTTTTATTCCGGATTTCAGTCGTTGGTTGCTAGACACCCTTGGAATCGGTCGTTTTTCAGAAGGCATTATGTGGATTATTTACACATTCTTAACGCTTTTGATCACAAGCGTTTCCTGGTTGGCCATTGAGCAGCCTATCAACAAACTGAAAGACCGGTTCAGTTACGGGAAATAAACCTATTTTTTCAAGGCAGCGAGCACCTCAGACACATCTGGCGTATCGTTGAGGTGCCATTTTCCTTTCACAATTCCATTCTTAAGAAGCCAAATGCCGGCATTTGGCCGCATAATGGTTTTCAAAACTGTGCCGTCTGAATAATAATATGGAACTGCAAGCTGGGCTTCGTGACGGAGCTGGTCAATGTCCTGACCTGTGCTACCAGTAAGGATGCTACAATTAATTTTCTGATTTGCCAGCTTTTCCAGATTGCGGCAAAGTGTAGCAGCCTTCCCATATTCGGCTGGTTTGTTTATTTGTGTTTTGCGCACAATAATGAAGAGGTGGATGCCCTCAAAGGTTTGTTGGGTGAAATCTCCATCATCATTCCAAACACTGTAATCGAGAATCTTTGGCTTTGCATCTGGGTTGGCAACTTCCATGGATTTGTATTTCCAGGTAGTATCGGTTGGATATTCTGTGAATTCCTTCTCTTCTCCGTTTTTCTCGAGGTAATAAAGATAACGAAGCGGTTCGGATGGTTGCATGTTGGCCTTTATATCAGCCCCAACCTTGTATGGGCGGAAATCAAACCTTGGAAGGTGGTTGATGGCGTGCCAGGCCACAAAGAAACTCAGTCCAAAACTGAGCACCATTGCAGACACATTCACCGATTCCCTTAACTCCGACTCAAGTTCTTTTCTTTTCCAGAAAAGGAAGATGGTGGGAACCATCAAAATTATGTCCTTCAAAAACGACTCCCAAGGACGAAGCTTGATGAAATCCCCAAAGCATCCGCAGTCGCTTACTGCATTTATTTCTGAAGGAGATGCCACGCCAGCAAACGATGCAAACCACTGAGCAAAACCCGTTTCAACATGTTCTTTGGCATAAAGCGCCATGGCCGTGTATCCCGTAAGGAAAGTGAAGAAAATCATGAGCAACAAAAACAGCCACATGTTCACCCGCATTTTGTAGAAAAGCAGCAGTGCAACGCCCATCACAACTTCAGCCACACACATGATTACCGCAATTGGTAGCGCCAAACCTACCAAATGTTCAAAGGCCGGATGGAAGGCTTGTGCGAAGACTTCAAAGTACTCCTCCATCTTAATTTGCGTACCAACCGGATCAATCAGTTTAACGGAGCCCGAAAAAATGAAGAGGGCACCGGTGAAATAGCGGAAAAACTGAAGTAGAATTTTCATAACAGAAATTTGGATGGCTTCAAAATTGAAAAAAAGTGCTGAATGACGCAAACCCGCAATTGATAGAGATGATTTTTGCGTATGCTTAAATGATGGTCGGAATATCGGGTGAACCCTGTTTCTTTGCAAGCCTAAGTCTTATTCTCCTTATGAGCAAAATAATTAACGATCTCGACCCGATTGTGGCCATGGTAAAAGATGGCGACACACTGATGCTGGGTGGCTTTGGCCTTTGTGGCATTCCAGAATACAGCATTACAGCGCTTCTCCGTGCGGGTGTGCGCAACCTTACCTGCATTTCAAACAATGCCGGTGTAGATGAATTCGGAATCGGGTTACTGCTTCAATCCAGACAGGTAAAGAAGATGATTTCCTCTTATGTAGGGGAGAACGACGAGTTTGAGCGACAGCTTCTCAGCGGAGAACTGGAAGTAGAACTTCTTCCACAAGGTACTTTAGCAGAGCGAATTCGTGCGGGTGGGGCTGGAATCCCTGCATTTTTCACGCCAGCCGGCGTTGGCACCGAAGTGGCAGAAGGAAAAGAAACCCGTGAATTTGATGGCAAGACCTATCTGATGGAACAATGGCTGAAAGCAGATTTCTCTTTTGTAAAAGCCTGGAAAGGCGATGAAAAAGGGAATCTAATTTACAAAGGAACTGCCCGGAATTTTAACCCCATGATGGCAACAGCTGGCAAAATTGTCATTGCAGAGGTGGAGGAAATTGTTCCTGTGGGTTCTTTAGATCCAAACCACATCCACACGCCCGGCATTTACATTGATTATGTTTTTAAGGGCGATTCTTTTGAAAAGCGCATCGAACAAAGAACTGTAAAGGGCTAATTAAAAATTAATAATGGCAAAAGATACGCCCGGAATTCCAAGAGGAACGCGAGACTTCGGTCCCGCACAGATGAAGGTCCGAAACCACATCTTTTCCACCATACGATCTGTATTTGAATCCTTTGGTTTTATGCCACTGGAAACGCCGGCAATGGAAAACCTAAGCGTACTAACCGGCAAGTATGGCGATGAGGGCGACCAGCTGATCTACAAAATCCTGAATTCCGGAGATTTTCTTTCCGAAGTACAAGCATCCGATTTCGAATCGGGATACAAACCACTTACACGGAAAATTTCCGAAAAAGCCCTTCGATATGACCTCACGGTGCCACTTGCCCGTTATGTGGTGATGAACCGGCATAACCTGAGTTTCCCCTTTCGACGCTACCAAATGCAGCCCGTTTGGAGAGCAGACCGCCCTTCCTTTGGCCGATACAGGGAATTCTGGCAATGCGATGCCGA
>CANETC010000198.1 GCA_947441055.1 Cytophagaceae bacterium
GCCAGTTTTTCTGCGCCTCTATGCTACCCCGATGGACAAACCAAACACCAAAAGTATAAAAGGACGATGCCCAAAACTTCATGCACCATAGCTTCACATATTCGGAACGCTTTTTTCCAAGTGAAATATGCGCCAGCCCCACAATCGGAAAAACGGCGACCATGGCCATGCCGAAAAGAAAAAATCCAAAATAGAGATAACTGCGCTGAAGAATTCTGATCATGTACTCAAATTACAAGGCTGAAATTGAAAAACACAGCCAAAATTGCTGTCTAATATCACCAAAAATTAAAGAAGTTTTGGCCGGATTGAGTCGTGGTTGATTCATTATCAGCGCCAGAGAAAAATTCTAGTAAAAATTCAGGACCAGCATCACCTGCAAAGCTAAAAAGGACAAGGGAATTCCCTACTTTTACAGCGGCAGTTGGTACGACCAGCTCCCTTCGACTCCCCCAGGACAGGAATGCAGCAAGGGTAGAAGGTTGTAGCGGTGCGATACCGGCTGCCTTTTTTATTTCCCTCAATTTATTTCCAACTCAGCCGCAAGCCGCTGAATCTGATTCGCCGAAATACGGGCATTGAATCGCAGCTGCTCAATACGGGTTAAAGTATTGCCCAATTGAACTTCAGCTTCTTTCAGCTCAAGACTATTTGCCTGACCGATTCGGAAACGATCCTGCACAATCCGCAAATTTTCCTGGGCAAGCGACTGAATGGCTTTCTCTGTATCCAGACTTTCTAAAAATGTTTCCTGATTTTTCACTGCACGCCACAGCTGAAACAAAAGTCTGTTCTCGGAAAGTTTTACCTGAAGCTCCTTTGTTTCCAAATCCTTATTGGCAATTCGCAGCATTCTGTTCACAGAAATTCCACTGTAAAGTGGCATCGAGAGACTAATGCCTGCAAATGGACCAATATTCCGGTTGAAGAGCGCAAAACCCGCCTGACTGCTCGTCCGCTGATAATTCAATGCCATGTTCAGGCCAATTTGCGGATATATTCGGGAACGAATTTCACCAATCCCAAGCTTTGCAACTTCAAGGTTTTCGCGTTGCTGCTTCAGCCCAAGATTCTTTTCCAGCACCTTTTTCTTGTAGTCTGAGTAAAGACTTATTTCTGGCAATTGCACAGAATCAGAAGGCGAAAAATCCTGATCTGGCTCCCGACCCATCATCTGATTGACCGCGCCCTTTCGGGTTTCAATCAATTTCTCCTGAGCAAGCAGCCTGTTTTTCAGCTGCGAAAGATCTATTCGGGCCTGCAATACATCCGAAAGCGGTCGGGTCCCAATCCTGTTTTGCTCGGATGCAATCCGAAGTCTTTCTTCCACAGAGGCCGAAGTCTGCTTTAAAATATTTAGATCCAGTTGACCGAGCACCACCTGATAATAGGCAGAACTCAGGCTATCACCAAATGCCATTACCTGATTTTGAAGCCTGATTTCGCTGGCATTCAGCTGCCGGCCCAACTTCTTCTTGGTGATAAACATCTTACCTCCATCGAAAAAAAGCCAGTTCAGCGCCAATCCAGCATTGATTCCATTACTACCAACTCCATCCCGGTTAACTTCCAGGCCCGATGAAAACTTCTGACTCAGGTTGCTGCTTTGAAAATTAGAGCCTGCCGCAAATCCCACATTTGGCAAAAAACCAGCCATTCCCGGAGTGTTGCTCTCTTTTGCCAGAAGCACATCATTTTGTGCCATTCGGATATCGAAATTACTTTCAAGACCAATCCGTAGCGCCTCCCTCAAACTAAGCACCGGCTGGGCAAAAACACTGGCTGGCAAAACCAGAAAAGCGGTAAGAAAAAACATCCTCATCGCAGGCAAAGTTAGTCCAATTGCCATTTTAAAAAGAAACCATAACCGCGCCATTTACTTCGTTTTTTAATGTGGGCGTGCCCACGCCGGGCTTCGGCAGGCTCAGCCATCGGCGTGGTCGGGCCCTTTGCTGCAATTCCCGCCAAGGGCGGGAGATTTCCGCTTCGGTCCCTCACGCGTTTTACTCGCCGATTAAATCGCTCTTCATCAAGAAATTGTCATAAAATCCATGGTCTCAAATTTAGAAAACCGGCCCACTAAAGTCCTTTCTTTTCATTAAGAACCTGCACCAAAACATTTTCAAACAAATCGCAAAAACCAAACTAGAAGAAGTGTTTACTGCTTTAAGGCTTGCATCCCAACAGAAAAAAAAACACCTTTGCACCCGATTATAGAGAGGTGTCCGAGTGGTCGAAGGAGCACGCCTGGAAAGTGTGTATACCCCTCAAGGGTATCGGGGGTTCGAATCCCTTCCTCTCTGCAACAGAATCCTGCCCATAAGGCGGGATTCTTTATTTTATCTCCATCGGAGTACAGTCTTCGGGCAAGGAAAAATCAAATTCCGGTGCAGCCTTCAGAAATTCAAAGCGGGAAAACTCGATTCTGATCTTTGAATCATTGGTTTTGCCTGAGTTCTCGCTTCGGCTGTTAACCTCCTTTCCAAAAGCGATCGGAAATCCTGAAACATCTTTAAAACTATTGTTCTCCATCGAAACCATGGCAGTTTGTCCCATGTTTGCCGAGGCGCGCACAAGTTGAAATTGCTTAAAAATACTTGCCGAAAAAGCCACACCCGCCTGTGTTCCTTGCATAAAACTTGAATCGGATGAAACCCTTTGACGGCCGGCTTCCAGACTATCCCAGAAAACCCTGCCCATCAAAAAATGCTGCAGCTGCTTGATGCTTAAGGCTACTGGCAAATAAGACCCCAAACCAGACAAGCGAGAACGAAAACAGCGGTTGTTAAACTTATCCAAAATCCGAACAGAATCGCGGTCGATTCGGCCTCGGGCAACTTCCATCAATCCGAAAGCCGAAGCTGAAAACCAAAGCATCTTCCCTTCCTCGGCACGAAGGGTAATATTCACCGGCATGTTGTTTCCGGCAATGCTCACATAAATCTTTCCCTTCGCCGTCCAATATGGACTTGGCCAAGCTTGAATTTCACTGCGAAGCGCAGGCTCGCGCTGTGGTTTAGAATCGCTTTTTACAGATTCTGCAGATGGTTTTTTCTTGCAGGCCCCGAAAATCGGCAGCAAAAACAAAAGGAAAATTATTGAACGCATCTTCTCCTGACTATAACTTGTGGTTGCTAATTTTTGATGGCAAATCCGGGCTGGTTCCACCGCCAAGTTCTAAGGCTTTTTTCCAGGCAGCTTCACCTTCAGCGGTTTTTCCCAATTTAAAAAGGGCGTCGCCATAGTGCTCCCAAATCACCCCCGAACCACTTGCTTTGCTCGCCTTTTCTAATGGCACCAAGGCTTCTTCAAAACGACCGCACTGAAAAAGGACCCATCCGTGTGTATCTAAGTAAGTAGGATCCTCCGGATATAGTTTCATCAATTTGCTGCTCATGGCCACAGCCTTGTTCAGATTGATTTTTTCGAGCGACAAATAATAACTGTAATTGTTGAGCACATGGCCATTGGAAGAATCCAATAACAGCGCCTCATCATAATTTCGAAATGCCTTATCCAATTGTTTGAGGCTGAAATAGGCATCGCCCAAAAGGGTGTAAATTTCAAGCTGCATGGACTTATTCTCCAAGGAAATTCTCGCAGCCTGTTCCAGCGCCTCCACCGATTCCAGATATTTCTTTTGTGTAAAAAGCCCCATCCCATTATAAAAAGCAAAGGATGGCGTATTGGGAAAAAGAGTTCTGGCTTCGCTTGTATGAATCACCAGAGAATCTATCTCATTTAGATTCAAATCAATGAGAATAAGCTGCTCCCAAAGCCCAAAATTATTACGGTCTTTCGCCCTGGCTTTCAGGTACATTTCTCGGGCTTCCTCATGCCGGTTTGCCTGGTTCAGCAAATCTCCACGCACAATAAAAACGCGCGCATCTCCGGGGTGCACGCTCATTAAAATATCACAAAGGTCCAATGCATCCTGGCTGTCCTCTGGCGTAATTGGTCCGCTTAAATAACCAGCAACAATGTCAATTTTAGATTCAATCGGTAATTCCGGACTCGCGAAAGCCAGTCGCATTTCCTTCCTTGATTTCTCAATGTTATTTTCCTGCAGATATACATCTGCCAGCATCAGGTGGGCAGCAGGGTTATCCGGAAACCGTTCTACCATTTGAAAAAGGCGGGTTTTCCCTTCTTCAACTTTTTTATTGGCCAAAAGCAGCCTGCACAATGAGAACCAAGCTTCTGGATCCTCAGGAAGCAATTTCACCCATTCTTCCCCATCCTGAATGGCGCCTTTCACATCGCCCTTTTTTATGTATAAATTCTGACGCAACTCAAAAAGCATATTCGAAGGCCCGGACTCTTTCTGACAAAGCTCCAACTCTTTAATGGCCTCCTTATACTCCTTATGATCAATGCAAATGCGGGCAACGGTGAGCCGGATGTCGGAATCATCCTCACTTTTACCGGCCATTTTTCGCCATGTTTTAATAGCGCCTTTCCAATCATTATCTAGCTCTTGAATGTCTGCAAGCATTTCTTGATAATAGCGGTTGACTGGCTCAAGTTTTACAGCGGAATTTATATGGGCTCTGGCATCTGTAATTTCGTTTCGGCCAAGCTGAAGTTCAGCCAGCTTATAATGTGCTGCTGCATTTACAGGATTTAAATCCAGTGATTTTTCAAAACTCTTTGAAGCTTCTTCCGGCTTTTCAAGCATAAGGGATTTCAATCCATCAAAATAATGCGCATCAGCCTCACGCAACAAC
>CANETC010000199.1 GCA_947441055.1 Cytophagaceae bacterium
GGCTACGCTACACCCCGAGATTTACGTCTTCCGACGGCGAAATTGGTTTTCGACCTTGGCGCCAAGGCGCCACGCGATACCGGGCTACGCTACACCCCGAGATTTACGTCTTCCGACGGCGAAATTGGTTTTCGACCTTGGCGCCAAGGCGCCACGCGATACCGGGCTACGCTACACCCCGAGATTAACGTCTTCCGACGAAAAACGTTTTCTGAGAATTGAACCGCGAAGGTTAAAAATTCAGTGGCACTTCTTTCGGCCATTCCCCTTTTGGGGCTGCAAAGATAGTATTTTGATTTGTAGGTCAAATTTTTTCAGGAAATTATTTTAAGATCTTTCCATAAAGATCGAATTCACCTGCGTCCGTCACATTCACATCCACAAATTCACCGATTGGAAGGCTAAGTCCTTTTTTCTCAATCAGCACTTCATTGTCCACTTCTGGTGAATCAAACTCGGTTCTGCCCACATAATAATCCCCTTCTTTGCGGTCTATCAGCACTTTTAAATTTTCTCCAATTTTTGCCTGGTTAAGCTCAAATGAAATCTCTTCCTGGGCTTTCATAATATCATCAAGTCTGCGCTGTTTTTCTTCCTCTGGCACATCGTCATTCATATCGCCCGAATGTGTCTGGTCTTCATGGGAATAAGTGAATACCCCAAGTCTGTCAAATCGCATGCGGCAAACAAAATCCAATGTTTCCTCAAAATCTGCATCGGTCTCGCCCGGGTGACCTGAAATCAAGGTAGTACGCAAAGCAATGCCCAAAACTTTACTTCGGATTTCTGAAATCAGGTCTTCTGTTTTTGCTCTGGTAATTCCCCTGCGCATTAGTTTCAAGACCTTGTCTGATCCACTTTGAAGAGGCATGTCCAGATAATTGCAAATGTTACTTCGTTCGGCCATTACATCCAGAATTTCCATGGGGAATCCTGAAGGATAAGCGTATTGTAACCTAATCCATTCAAGCCCTTCTACATCCGACAATTTTCTTAACAGGTCGGGCAGTGTTCTTTGCTTATTTAGGTCTAAACCGTAATAGGTAAGGTCCTGTGCAATGAGGATGATTTCCTTGGTACCGCCTTTTACCAGATTTTCCGCTTGGCGAATCAATTGTTCTTCTGGAAAACTAAGGTGTTTTCCCCGCATGATTGGGATGGCACAAAATGAGCATGGCCTGTCACAACCCTCAGCAATTTTCAGGTAGGCATAATGGGCGGGCGTTGTAATAAGTCGCTCCCCAAGAAGTTCTTTTTTATAGTCCGCTTTGAGTGTTTTTAGAAGTCGGGGTAGTTCACTGGTTCCAAAAAATGCATCAACACTCGGAAATTCCAATTCTAGATCATCTTTATATCGTGCAGATAGGCAACCTGTTACATAAACTTTATCCACCAAACCCTGTTCTTTTGCATCTGCATACCGGATGATGGTATCGATGGATTCCTGTTTGGCATTTTCTATAAATCCACAAGTGTTGATAACCACAATCTGCGAATCATCTTTTTTGGATTCATGCTCTACTTCAAACCGATTGGCCTTCAGTTGAGTGAATAGTTCTTCGCTGTCAACCAGGTTTTTAGAGCAACCCAAGGTTACAATGTTTACCTTATTTTGAATCAGGCCTTTTGTTTTCATTTGCTGTTACTTCGGTTCCAAAAGTAACAATCCCCCTTCCGGCAGCCAAATAAAAACCTGATTATCAGTTAATGACTTATTTAGATGAGGATAGAATTTCCTTTTTAGAAAAAATCAAGAAAAATGTAGTTTTTAAAATTCTCAAATAACAAGAAATTAGAGCTGAAAGAAGTTCTAGAAAATTTTCATCAATATTAACTTCACTAAGAACTAAATGGGTCTAAAATCAAAAGAGTTTTTTACTTACAACTTTTTTTAATTGCATCTATTGCTTTAAAATTGCCTAATTCTCTAGCCATTTTCAAATCCAAACAAGCTCCGTTATTATCCCCTAATTTAGACTTGCAAATACCGCGGAAATAGTATGAATCTCCACTTTCTTCATCTATTTCTAGACATACCGTGAAGTCTACTAAAGCTCCTTTAAAATCATTAAGTTTTAATTTGCACAATCCCCTATTATAATAAGCTTCTTCATCAGTAGTTTTAAGCTCAATTGCTTTATCGAAGCTTACCAAAGCCTCGGAGTAATTTTCAAGTTTTTGGTGGGCAATTGCCCTTAGGTTATACGCTTCTGCATTTTGAGGATTAAAACTTATTGCGGTACTTAAATCAATAATAGCCTCTTTGAAGTTGCCAAGGTCATTCTTTATGGTTCCCAAAAAATAAAAAGCATCTGCATATTTAGGGTCGATTTTAATTGCTATTTTTAAATCTGGAATTGCTTCTTCTACATTTCTAAGATAATACTTGCAATAACTCCTTAAATAATAGCTTTCTGCATTTTCAGGATTAAGTTCAATTGATCTACTAAAATCCTCAATTGCTTCTTGATAGTCTTCTATATTATATCTTGCCCATCCACGGCAATGATAAGCCTGAGAAAATTTAGGATTAAGTTCAATTGATTTATTAAAATCTAGAATACTATTTTCGAATTCATTAAGTTCAGATTTAGAAATAGCTCTGTGATAGTATAAATCTGCATTTGCAGAATCAAGGTTGATCGATTTGTCAAAGTCCTCTATTGCCTCGTTGAAATTCGCAAGATTGGCATTCATTAAACCTCTCATCTTTAATGCTTCTACATAATTAGGTTTAAGTTCTATGGCTTTATTAAAATCTTGAAAGCTACCTTCATAATCAGATAATTTAAACTTGGAGATAGCTCGGTTTACATAAGCCAATTCAAATTTTGGGTTATAAAAAATTGATTTGTTATAGTCTTCTATTGCTCCTTTATAGTCCTTAAGACTTGATTTTGAAATTCCTCGTCTACATAAAGCAATTGAATATTCAGGTTTTAATTGAATGAGCTCGTTATAAATTTTTATGGCTCCTAAATAATCACCAAGACTATCTTTAGAATCAGCTTGTTTTAATAGCTTATCTGCCTTGTTTATTGAACAAGATATTAGCAAGAGGAAAATAAATGGAATTAACTTGATCATTGGGTTGAAAAGAAAATTTAATTGTTCAAACCGGAAATAATTTTTTTTCAGAAAATTGATAATGCAACAAAGGTAGCAAATAGCCAATGGCATAGAATTCCCAAGAAAGGAAAAAAAAACAGGGCAGCTTTTTGAGCCGCCCTGCCTTGAAAAATCTTTGAAAGCTTATCCTTTCAAAAACTGCCTGGTAACATATTGCATAATGCCTCCGTGGCGGTAATATTCAATTTCTACCTGTGAATCCAATCTCGAGATTGCTTCGAAGGTGAATTCAGAACCATCTTCACGAACAGCTTTTACGCTAAGCATTTTGCCCGGACTTGTTTCTCCTGCAAGACCTGTGATGCTGAAGGTTTCCCTTCCGGTCAATCCAAGACTTTCGGCGTTTTGGCCATCCTTGAATTGAAGTGGGGCTACGCCCATTCCAACAAGATTGCTGCGGTGAATGCGCTCGTAGCTTTCTGCAATTACGGCCTTCACTCCAAGTAGGTATGTTCCTTTTGCTGCCCAGTCGCGGCTGGAGCCGGAACCATATTCTTTTCCTGCCAGAACCATTAGCGGTGTGCCGCTTGCTTTGTACTGAACAGAAGCATCATAAATGGTGGTTTCTTCACCTGAAGGGAAATAGGTTGTAAAGCCTCCTTCTTTGGTGGCTACCTTGTTTTTAATTCGAACATTGGCAAAAGTACCGCGCACCATTACTTCGTCATGACCACGACGGCTTCCATATGAATTAAAATCTTCTTTTTCTACACCACGGCCAATCAGGTATTGACCCGCTGGTGTGCCTTCTTTGAATGAACCGGCAGGAGAAATGTGGTCGGTGGTTACAGAATCCCCCAATGACAAAAGCACTCTCGCACCATGGATGTCTGAAATCGCACCTGGTTCCATGCTCATGTTTTCGAAAAATGGCGCCTCCTTGATGTAAGTGGATTCTGAATCCCAGCTGTAAACTTCGCCCTCCGCAGACTCAAGTGCCTGCCAGCGGCTGTCGCCATCGAAAATGGTACCATAGCTGGTCTCATATTCACTGGCGGAAAGCGAGCGCTTCATGGTTTCGTTGATTTCTTCGGTGCTAGGCCAGATGTCTTTCAGGAAAACAGCATTTCCAGCATTGTCCATTCCAATTGGCTCAGATTCAAAATCGATGTCAACTTTTCCGGCAATGGCGTAGGCTACCACAAGCATTGGTGACATAAGGAAGTTCATTTTTACCTGCGGGTGCACACGCGCTTCGAAATTTCTGTTTCCGGAAAGGACAGAAGCTACAACCAGGTCACCACCGTCTACAGCCTTGGCAATGTGCTCTGGCAATGGACCTGAATTTCCGATACAAGAAGTACATCCATACCCTACAACATTAAATTTCAATGCTTCTAAATCCTCAAGCAACTCGGCTTTGCGGAGATATTCTGTTACAACTTTTGAACCCGGGGCAAGTGAAGGCTTTACCCATGGTTTTACATTGAGGCCTTTTTCGCGGGCTTTTCTGGCCACGAGTCCGGCTCCAATCATGACAGATGGATTTGAAGTATTGGTGCAAGAAGTAATGGCAGCTAGCACCAC
>CANETC010000200.1 GCA_947441055.1 Cytophagaceae bacterium
TACAATTGCTAGAAAGATAGTCTTCGATAATCGCCCGCCTTTCATTTTCTGTAAAATAACGGGCTGCTTTTTGATTGTTCGTTTTGTCCATTTATTAAAGGGTTTGTGTAAACCTATTTCAGGACAAGACACTATTGACATTTTACCCCGCTGGGGTAAAATTATTGTAAAGATCTGGAAGTTCTCAAAACTTGGAATGCCCTGACTTAAATATTCTATGCTGCTAATTGGATTTCTGTTCGGATAGTATAGAATTCTCGCCCCAACCTTTTCCTCTGACCCTCAAGAAGGTACTTAGTAACCCAGATTTTATGCAATAGGCCCAATCAAAATCAGCTAAATCCTATAAGGATTTTTTCTATTGACCATCTGAATTAATGTCCTGATTTAAGTTAATGCTGACTTCTTTCTTCTCTCCTTCATTTGCGTGAGGGGGCGATGAGGAAATCCTTTTCTGCGCCTCGGGCGTAGAAAAGATTGAAACAAAGCACCCGACCGAACAGGCCAAAGGCCTGGAAGGGCACGCCCACAAAAGCAAAAATTCTCCGGAGTTTAACTCAATGCGCCTCGTACCAGTTTTCCCCCATGCCTACGCCAACTTCCAGCGGGACAAGGGTTTTTAAGGCATTCGACATAAAGTACGGCACTTTCTCTTTCAACAAATCGACCTCGCTGCGGTGTGCATCGAAAACAAGTTCGTCGTGTACCTGCAAAACCATGCGGCTTTTGAGGTTTTCTTCCTTCATCCAGGCATGCAGGTTGATCATGGCCAGTTTAATGAGGTCGGCGGCGGAACCCTGAATGGGCGCATTGATGGCATTGCGCTCGGCAAAACCCCGCTGTGTCTGGTTGCGTGAATTGATGTCCGGCAGGTAACGGCGGCGGCCAAGGATGGTGCTCACAAATTCCTGCTCCTGTGCGGTGTGGATGATGCGGTCCATGTATTTTCGGATGGAGGGGAATTCAGCAAAGTATGCATCAATTAAGGCGGCAGCTTCTTTGCGCGGGATGCTCAGTCTCTGCGAAAGTCCAAAGGCTGAAATGCCGTAAATAATCCCAAAATTGGCTGTTTTGGCCTTGCGGCGCATGTCGCTGTCCACATCTTCCAGGCTAACTTTGAAAATTCTTGACGCGGTAATTGCGTGAATATCGCTGCCCTGGCGGAAGGCCTCAATCATGGTGGCGTCTTCCGAAAAATGCGCCATCAGGCGAAGTTCGACCTGAGAGTAATCGGCACTCAGAATTACATGGTCTTTGTCTGCCGGCACAAACGCTTTTCTGATTTCCCGGCCACGGGCAGTTCGAATCGGGATGTTTTGAAGATTTGGGTTGGTGGAACTCAGTCTTCCGGTGGCGGCCACAGCCTGGTTGTAAGAAGTATGCACCCTACCATCCGGCCCAATCAATTGCGGTAAAGCATCGATGTAGGTGGATTTTAGCTTCTGCATTTCTCGGAATTCGAGAATGTGTGACACAATGGGGTGCTCGTCCGCCATTCTGGACAGAATTTCTTCGCCGGTGGCGTATTGACCTGTTTTGGTTTTCTTGGCCTTGGGGTCAAGTTTGAGTTTTTCGAAAAGAATGCGACCCAGTTGTAGCGGAGAACCTAGATTGAATTTTTCTCCGGCGGCCTCATACACTTCGTTTTCTACTTCGGCAATTTGCGTTGCAAGTGTGCCAGATAATTCCTGAAGCGCATCAACATCAATTCTGATTCCTGCTTTTTCCATGTCTGAAAGCACATAAATCAACTTTCCTTCCACATCCATGAGCAGGGATTCGAGGCTCAGTTTGTGGATTTCCGGGGCAAAAACCTGTTTGAGCTGCCAGGTGATGTCGGCATCTTCACCGGCATATTCGGCCAGGTCTTTCAAATCTGCATCAGCCATTGTTCCCTGGTTTTTACCTTTTTTACCAATCAGTGTTTCGATGCTGACCGGCGAATAATTGAGGTAATTTTCGGCAAGTACATCCATGCCGTGGCGCTGGTCTGGCTGAAGCAGGTAATGGGCGAGCATCGTATCGAAAATCGCGCCTTTCACTTCAATGCCATATCTCGAAAGTACATTGATGTCGAATTTGAGGTTTTGTCCGATTTTGCCAATGGTCGGATTTTCCAGTGCTGGTTTGATATGGGACAGAATTGTCTGTGTTTTTTCGAAATCGGGCGGACATGGCACGAAGTAAGCCACATTTTTTTCCCATGAAAAGGAGAGTCCGACCAGGTTTGTGAAATTGCTTTCCAGGGAATCGGTTTCAGTATCGAAGCAAAACTCTTTCTGCTTGCCCAGAAATTCTCCCAGCAGTCGCAGGTCTTCAGTTTCCTGCACAATGTGGTAAAGGTGCGGAACTGTGGTGATGGTGTCTCTCGGTTCTAAAGTAGAATCCTGTTCTTCGCTTTCTTCTTCAGCAGATTCAGGTTCAACAGCTGCCGGACTTGGCGCACCGAACAGACTCAGCTGACCAGCAGGTGAAGGCTTCGAAGTAGACTTTCGTGGTGCTGGACTTGTTGGAATTCCATCTTCTTCGCCCAAAATCCGTTTTGCCATCGAGCGGAATTCGAGTTCGGCAAACAGCGGCTGGAGCAAATCCTTTTTTGGGGCGGTGATGACCAAAGCATTTGGGTCGAAGGGAACATCAACTTCAATGTGAATGGTGGCCAATTCTTTTGAAAGCAGCGCCAGTTCGCGGTTGTTTTCCACATTTTCACGAAGCTTGCCTTTGAGTTTGTCGCTGTTGGCCAGCACGCCTTCTACCGAGTCAAATTCTTCCACCAGTTTCTGGGCGGTTTTTTCACCCACGCCGGGAACTCCGGGAATATTATCGGATGCATCTCCCTGAAGTCCAAGGATGTCTATAACTTGTTCTGGTCTCTGGATTCCAAACTTAGCCAGCACTTCCGGCACACCCAGTACATCATAGCCTTTTCCCATGTAGGACGGGCGGTACAAGAAAATCCCGGGTTCCACCAGCTGCGCATAGTCTTTGTCTGGCGTAAGCATGTACACGGTGAAATCATCTTTCACTGCCCGTTTGGCTATGGTGCCGATGATGTCGTCTGCTTCGAAGCCTTGCAGTTCCAGAATGGGAATGTCCATGCCTTGAAGCAGGCGTTTCACCAGAGGAATAGCGAGTACAATGTCCTCCGGTGTTTCCTGGCGCTGGGCCTTGTAAGCTTCAAATTTTTCGTGTCGAAAGGTGGGGCCTTCCAAATCGAAACTTACTCCAATGTGACTTGGTTTTTCTTTGTCGATTACTTCCAGCAATGTGTTTGCAAAACCAAAAACAGCACTGGTGTTCAGTCCTTTGGAATTAATTCTCGGGTTTTTGCTGAAGGCAAAGTGTGCCCTGTAAATCAGGGCCATGGCATCTATAAGGAAGAGTTTTTTCATGGAAGGTGGAAAATTCCGGGCAAGTGACAAAGGTTGGATTTTTTCCCTGAATGCGGGAATGGCCGGGCTTAAATTTGATGGATTTATCGTGAGCTGTTTTAGGGGTTTTTGAATGTGCCGGAATAATGGCTTATGGATAGAGTTTTCCTGCCATTTTTTTCCTTGCCAATCAACCTGATTTGTTGTCCCTGAGACTGTAGTTTTTGGAAAGACATTCAGTGATTCAATTGCGGAAATCGGACAAAACCTGAGAATGCTAAATTTCAAATCCCGTTATTAATATACTTTTTGGGGAATCAATTCTCCAATTTTATATAGTTTTTGGGGAATCAATTCTCCAATTATATATAGTTTTTAGGGATTGTATTCTCTGATTTTATCGAGATTTCTGTTTTGCAGGACTTGCTTTTTAAAATGCACTTTCAGGAAATTGATTTTGGTTAATTGGTCTTCCAGAATCAACCAAAATTCTGCGCGTTTTTCTACTCCACTTTCCTCAGCTCGTAATTCGTGCTTCGTCCACCTTGTTCGCTTTTTTGCAAAACTTCTTTTGCCATTAAATCCTGAATATCCCTAAGAGCAGTGTCTTGCGAGCATTTGGCTATTTTGGCCCATTTGGTGGTATTGAGTTTTCCTTCAAAATCCAGTAGAAGCAAATTCAGCAGTTTGTTCTGGCGCTCGTTCAATGGCGTTTTGGCGTGCTTTAACCAGAAAAAGTGTTTAAAGGTGGTCTTCTCCAGTATTTTCTCCGAACCCTCTATGGCCAGCAATAAACAATTCAAAAACCAGCTGAGCCAATTGCTGATATCCAGCGTTCCTTTCTGGGTTTTTTCCAGTATGTCGTAGTAAGAACTGCGTTCTTTTCGGATTTGGCTGGACATGCTATAAAACCTGAAAAATTGTTCATCTGAACGGGCCAGCAACATATCGCTCAGCGCCCGGGCTATCCTGCCATTGCCGTCTTCAAAGGGGTGAACTGTCACAAACCATAAATGCGCGACGGCAGCTTTGAGAACCAAATCGGTGTTTTGATCCAGGTTAAACCAATCCAGAAAAATGCGCATTTCATTTTCTAGTTTAGCTGCGGCAGGTGCTTCAAAATGCACTTTTTCTTTGCCCAATGGACCAGATACTACCTGCA
>CANETC010000201.1 GCA_947441055.1 Cytophagaceae bacterium
CCTACTTCACATTCATGATTGCCAACCTGGCAATTGCGGGTGTTCCTCCATTCTCAGGTTTCTTTTCAAAAGATGAGATTCTGGCACACACTTTTGCTTCTAACAAAATAGCCTGGGTGCTTTTGACCATTACGGCGGGCATTACCGCTTTTTATATGTTCCGACTTTTCTTCCTGGTTTTCTTCAGGGAATACAGGGGGAAATTGGAGACATCCTCCATTCATGATGCGCCAGCCTCAATGGCAATTCCTTTGGTCATTCTTGCAGTTCTAAGTTTGGTAGGAGGAATTATTGGCTTGCCAGAAGTTTCTCACATGCCAAATTACCTTGCTGATTTCCTTCAGCCTGTTTTGTTGCCTGGACAAAGTATGGCGGCAATAGCCAAAACGGCACACAAGATTAGCCATAGTGAGGAGTGGATGGTGATGGGTGTATCGGTAGTGGTTTCTCTGGCGGGAATTATTTTCGCATATGTGACTTACCTTTCCGGAAAGGCTGTTCCTTCGGATGAAGCTCCTGTAAATCCGATTCACAAATTGGTTTCTTCAAAGTTCTATTTTGATGAAATTTATGAGGCGCTGGTTCTAAAGCCAATTGCTCTGATTGCAAATTTGTTTTCTGTATTGATTGATCTGCTTTTCGTCAATCTGATAGTGGAAGGATTCGGTGCACTTGCACGCTTTGCAGGCGGAGGTCTTAGACTAACACAGGCCGGCCGGGTTTCCGGATATGCTCTTATTATGCTCATTTCCATTGTTGTATTTGCTTTGGCATTCATTTTTAGGATTTTCTAAATGAACCCACTTTACCTTTTATTTAGTCCATTGCTGGCCGCAGTTGCCAGTTGGCTGGCTGGCCGAAATGCCATGGCCCAGAAAGTTCTGGCATTCGCCTCACTTGGATTCAGCCTTTATGTTTTTCAGAATTGGAATGCAAGTGGCTTTGAGGATCTTTCAGTTTCGTATCCTTGGATTCAGTCTTTTGGGATTTCTCTTGCTCTGGCGGTAAATAACCTCAATTACTGGTTTTTGGTTCTAACGGCACTGGTTGTTTTTACCGCTCAACTATTTCATTCAACTCAAGGCGAAGACAAGGTTCGCGGTGACGTGATGGCGCTGATTTTCTTGTTGCAGTTTTGCTTGTATGGTGTTTTCATGGCGCAGGACCTTATGCTTTTTTACTTTTGTTATGAGGCATCAATCCTACCAATCTATTTTATTTCTTCCCGTTATGGAAGTCCGGCTGCAGAAAGGGCCATCCTGAAGTTTTTTCTATACACCCTCGGAGGAAGTCTTTGCATGCTTTTGGCCATTCTGTATATGTACAATCAGAATGGATCGCAGGACTTTCTATTCTCGAGTTTTTCGTCTGGCTATTTTCAGGCTCCGGTTCAGGGCTGGTTGTTTCTGGCATTTTTTGTGGCTTTTGCCATTAAGATGCCGCTTTTCCCTTTTCATTCCTGGCAAGCAGATGCGTATGCTGAGTCGCCAGTGGAAAGTACCATGTTGATGTCGGGCATTCTTTTGAAGATGGGTATTTATGGAATGATGGCAATTGTGATTCCTTATTTCCCTTTAGGACTTAAGGAATATGGGTTCATCTTCATTGGCCTGTCAGCCTTTGGTGTTTTATATGGAGCCTTCATTGCCATGGTGCAGTTTGATATTCGTAAGGTTTTGGCATTTTCATCTTTATCGCATGTTGGCCTCATTGGTACAGGACTCTTAACCTGGGAAAATGTAGCGGTGGAAGGTGTGGTGCTTCAGATGTTTGCCCATGGTATCAACATTGTTGGCTTGTTCTTTATTTCTGAAATTATCAGCCAGCAAGCAGCCACACGGGATTTGGATCAAATGGGTGGACTTACACGCTCTTCTTTTACACTCACAGTTCTGTTTTTTGTCTTTTTGTTGGGCAGCATCGCTGTGCCATTAACCAATGGTTTTCCGGGCGAATTCAAACTCATTATGGGTATTTTCAATTACAACCATGCCTTGGGCATTCTGTGTGGAAGTACCGTTATTTTTAGTTCTGTGTACATGCTTCGAATGTTCCAAAAATCTATGCTTGGAGAATCAAATGGCTCTACTTCCATACAGGCACCTGCTTTGGATGGCTTAAGGGTGGCTGGATTGGTAATCCTTGCAGGCCAGGTTATTACACTTGGCCTTTTCCCCGGAATTATTTCCGGGATATCTGATGCTGCTGTACGAATTCTGATGATTGCTTACTAGAAAGATGCTGACCATTACCTTACTTTCCCTTCTTGGCCTTTTCATCCTCTTCTTGGGATTTTCAGGAAAGCCTGGCCTGAACCGTGCGGTTGCTGTTTCAGGGCTTTTTGTTGCTCTTGTAGTCCTAATCATGGGCAATCAGAATCTATTAATTCCTGAGGGTCTTGATACCCAGTTGAATTTCGATAGTACTGCGGTTCGTTTTTCATCTCTGCTCATTCTATTTACCGCTTGCATTATGCTCCTTGGGAAAAAGTTCTTTGCCAGGGAGGACATTCAATCTGCTGAATTTCTTTCTGTGATGGTGTTCTCCCTCGTTGGGGCCATCATGCTCACCTCCTTTACCCACATGATCACGCTTTTTGTCGGTCTTGAAACTTTGGGTATTTCACTGTATGTTCTTGCAGGAACTGATAAAAAATCTTCAGGTTCAAACGAAGCTGCTTTAAAATATTTGCTGCTCGGGGCATTTGCTACTTGTCTTGTCTTGTTTGGCATGGCCATGTTGTATGGCGCAACCGGACAACTGGATTTTACAGCCATCGCGTCGCTTTCATCAACAGCGGTTGATTCTGATCTGTTTCGTGCTGGTATATTTTTTATGCTTGTGGGAATCCTCTTCAAGGTATCAGCGGCGCCTTTTCATTTTTGGTCGCCTGATGTGTATGAAGGTTCGCCCAATGTTGTAATGCTGTACATGTCTGTAGTGGTGAAAATCGCAAGTTTTGCGGCTCTTTACAGGATTTTTGGAATTTATTTTCAACCGCTTTCGCATTTCTGGTGGGATGTAGTTTACTATGCCTGTGTGGCTTCATTGCTTGTTGGAAATCTGCTGGCCTTGGTTCAAAAGTCTCTTAAAAGGCAACTGGCATTTTCAAGTATTTCTCATACGGGGTACTTACTAATGGCAATTCTTGTTCTGAACAAAACAGGGCAGGAGGGAGGAATCTTTTTCTATCTTTTTGGATATGGACTAGCACTAATTGCGGCATTTTCAATTCTGATGGCGTGGTTTCCAGCTGGAGATAATATTTGGCTCAAGGATTTAAAGGGTGCTGCAAAAGTGGATCAGGGTGGAGCGATTGTTCTCACAATAGCGTTTCTTTCAATGGCAGGAATTCCTCTTACGGGTGGATTTTTTGCCAAACTCTACATGTTTGTTCCAGCGATGGGTCAGGGTTTTTACCAGCTTTTAGTGGTTGGCATTTTATCCAGCCTAATCGGAGCGGCGTATTACTTGAAGCCCATCATGAATGTCTGGTTTTCATCCGAAGCACCCGCAATTGAAGGTGCTGAAAAAATCAAGTTGGTTGGGGTTTTGGCAGCTGCCGTTATTCTTCTAACAGGCTTGTTCCCAGACTTAATCGGATTTTTGCTCGAAGTAATTTAGGGAAATTGTAACATCCATTTTTCTATTCTACAGGCACAATTTGATTCTTTAGTTGAATAGGATTTACTTTGAATCCAATAAATAAAGGCTGAAGAAAAACTATCCGATACCAAATTGCCACGAGTTCTCATTACAGGTGTTGCCGGATTTATCGGATCTCACACTGCAGAAAAATTTCTGCAGGAAGGTTATCAGGTTTTGGGAATAGATAATTTTGATCCTTTTTACCCCCGTGAGGTAAAGGAAAAAAATCTTGAGAACTTGAATGGTTTGCCTGGTTTTGAATTCAGACAGTTTGATTTTGCCTCAGATGATTTTGCCTCACTTGGTTTAGACCATTTGGATGCAGTTGTGCACTTAGGGGCAAAGGCGGGTGTTCTCCCTTCATTGAAAGAACCGCAAGAGTATATCCGGGTTAATATTCATGGAACCTGGAGAATTCTTGATTTTATGAAATCCATAGGATGTAAAAAGCTCGTATTTGCCTCTTCGTCAAGTATATATGGAAACAATCCAGTTCCGTTTGAGGAAAATGCGGATGTAAGTGAGCCAATTTCTCCCTATGCTTTCTCAAAAAAGTCGTGTGAACTATTAACGCATACCTATTACAGCCTTTATAAAATTGATGTTTTAAATCTTCGATTTTTTACTGTTTTTGGTGAGCGTCAGCGTCCAGATCTTGCAATTCATAAATTTGTAAAAGCCATTTTGAAAGGTGAGCCAATTACACTTTATGGAAATGGAGAAACTTCCAGGGATTATACTTATGTGATGGATACTGTGGATGGTATTTTTAAGGCCGTTCAATATTTGGCTTCAAACATTGGCGTATTTGAAAACATCAACTTAGGGAATCGAAATCCTGTTAGTCTACTAGAGATGGTTAAGACCATTGAGATAG
>CANETC010000202.1 GCA_947441055.1 Cytophagaceae bacterium
CTGATTCCCTAAAAAATCCCTCAATGAATCTTCTCTGACAACCATCTATTCCTCCAAGTTGCCGGGAAGGAAAACAAATGCGGTTGGATTCTTTCCAGCAAATGCTTGTGTAGGAACCTTCCACCACAAAGCCTTCAGGCGAACTTAGGATAATTTCATCCAAACCCAGCTTTTGCCGTTCAATTCCTGCCAGAACATATTGAAGTGCAGAACTCGATTTAATCCAGCCACATTCATTGGGCCGGATATACAGTGATTCCGCAATTCCTGTCTTATCCAAAAAAGTATAAAACGGCAAACTGAGCGGCTGAAGTTCCACATAAATTCCTACCGAGCAAGTGGCATCGGGTGCATAAGCGCCTGCCCCTTTTCTGAAAAACAACAACTTTAGCCTTTGGTCTGCTACAATTTTGTCTGGCAAAAATTCGAAAATCAAGTTCAGAAGGGCTGCCTGATCCATTTCAGTAAAATCAGGAAAATCGAGCGCAATTGCGCTTCTTTTAATTCTGTCGGCATGAAACGCTGCCAAAGGAAAAAAAGCAGACGGCCCAATACGCATGGTTTCGAAAAACCCATCCCCGAAAAAAAAAGACCTATTGTCTGTTAGTGAATCCAGACTTTCCCAAAGCCCATCTCCGGATCGAATTAGTTTCAGCATCTTTGGCCTCCTTAATTAAAGGGCAAATTGCCCATTAAACCTGATATTGCAACCTTTTGTAACAAGGCATTGCCGGAATGGTTTTTGTTTATCCTAATTCACAAAATAGATAGGCTCAATGAGTGAGAGAAGCAGCATATTTGACATGATCGGCCCCGTGATGATCGGCCCAAGTTCCAGCCACACAGCGGGCGTGGTAAAAATTGGGAATCTGGCGAGGAACATCCTGGGATGTATGCCAGAAAAAGCTGAAATTTTATTCTATAATTCATTTGCCCGCACATTCGAAGGGCATGGAAGTGATCGTGCAATTTTGGCAGGACTCCTGGGGATGGCTCCGGATGACGAACGCATCCGCAATGCAATGGAAGAAGCAAACAAAGCTGGATTACAATACCATTTCAGGTCTATTGGAAATGCTTCCACTTTGCACCCGAACAGCATTCGTATTATACTGAGTGCCGGAAATAAGTCAACCGAGGTACTAGGCGAAAGTTTGGGTGGTGGCGTTATCAACATCTCGGAAGTAGATGGGTTCACAGCCAACATCACCGGGCAGCTTTACACCCTGATTGTAAAGGCTGAGGATAAAAAAGGCACCATTGCATTTATTGCGGAGGTAATCTCACACGATGATTGCAACATTGCCACAATGACAGTGGGCCGGAAAGGCCGGAATGATTTGGCCTGTCAATTCATTGAGATGGATTCTCCCATGGCAGAACTCACAGTAAAATACCTGGAATCTCTAAGCTGGATTCATCAACTTGTTTACCTCAGTCCCAATAAACAATGAAAACCAGAATCTTCCTTTTATTGATAAGCCTCAGCGCCTTGTCAATCGCCAAGGCACAACAAGCAATTACACTGAAGCAGGCCATCGAAACATCTCTTGCAAACAACATCAGCATAAAACAAGGTGCAAACGCCATTGAATCGGCACGAATTGGCCTTGAACAAGATAGAATGAGCCGCTTACCCAGCTTCAATGCCGGAGCCGGGCAATCGATAAACTTTGGTCGATCTGTAAATCCATACGACAATCAGGTAGTTGAAAACCAACAAGTAAACTCCAACAACCTTTCGCTTTCTGCATCTGTCAATTTATTCAATGGATTTCAGAACCGATACAGCATTCAGCAAAAAGAATTGAACCTGAAAGCGGGTAATGAAGACCTTGGCACCACCCGAAACAACATCATTCTTGGTGTGGTGGAATCCTATGCAAATGTGTTGGGCAACAAAGCCTTGCTGGCTTCAGCAAAATCCCAGCTCGAATCTACAAGAGCTCAAATTGAAAGAACAGAAAAACTGGTTGCCGCAGGAAAACTGGCTTCTGCTTTTTTGTTTGACCTTAAAGCCCAGCTTGCTACCGAAGAAACTAACCAGGTAATTGCAGAAAATAACCTTGAACTCGCCAAACTTAACCTTGCGCAATGGATGCAAGTTTCGCCTGAAGGCGTACAAGATGTGATCGAACCCAACCTGAATTTCAATACTGCAGCCGACAAATCAGCTGCTGAAGTTTATGCGCAAGCTGAGTCGAATCAGCCTCAAATAAAAGCAGCTCAAACCAGGGTTCTAAGTTCAGAAAAAGGAATTGACCTTGCCAAAAGCGCATTTTATCCAAGTTTGGTTTTACAAGGAGGCCTTTTTACCAATTACTCCTCTCTGGCAAAAAAGGTAATTATCACCCCACTCGAGACTCCGGTATACCGCAAATTCGGCGACTTTCTTCTTGAAGATGCGGTATCAGGAACCCAAATTCCGGTAAGCATTTCACAGCGCATTGATGCCAGCCAGAATCTACAGGAACTTTCATGGGGGAATCAATTCAACAACAACCTTCGCCAGGGAGTAAGTCTAAATCTCAACATTCCCATTTTCAATGGCTATCAAGCAAGATATGCCCAAGAGAACGCAAGAATTGGAAAGAGAAACGCAGAATTACAGCTTGAGCAGGAGAAAAACAGACTTCGCCAAACCATTGAATCTGCTGTGGCAAACGAAAAAGCTGCCCGCAAGCGCATGGAAGCTGTGGAAAAACAGATAAAAGCCTTGGAAGAATCATGGAGGCTCAGTGAGCAGCGATTCAACCTTGGCGTACTTAATTCCGTGGACTATTTACAAGCCAAAAACAATCTGGCAAAAGCCGAAAATGACAAGGCGCGCTTCCGATATGATTTCTTTATTCGAAGGGCGCTGCTCGATTTTTATATTGGAAAAGAACTTGATTTTAATTGATTTATGAAAAAATGGGTTTGGATTTTGCTCATAATCGCCGCTCTGGCGGCCATTGTAGGCGTGGTAGGAAAACAAATGCACTGGTTTGGCAAAGAAGACGTCACAGAAGTTGAAGTTGCCAGTGTTACAAAAGGCGACATTGTTGAAAAGGTAAGTGCGAGTGGAAAAGTGCAGCCAGAACTTGAGGTTAAAATCTCGGCCGATGTTTCAGGGGAAATTATTGAGTTGGCTATTAGAGAAGGAGATTCGGTAAAAAAAGGACAACTCCTTTTCCGCATCCGTCCCGACAATTATCAGTCGTTTCTTGACCGTGCCCGGGCAGCCTTGAATACAGCCAAGGCAAACCATGCTCAGGCAAGAGCCACTTTGGCTCAGGCAAATGCCCGTTTTATCCGAACCAAACTCGACCATGAACGAAACCAAAAATTGTACACCCAGAAAGTAATTCCTGAATCTGACTGGGAAACATCCAAAGCCAATTTTGAGATTGCAGAAAACGAACTTGAAGCGGCAAAAAGCAATACCGAATCAGCCCGATTTGGCATTCAGAATGCAGAAGCCAATTTGAAAGATGCAGCAGAGAATCTCCGAAAAACAACCATTTATGCGCCAATGGGCGGCATCATTTCCAAACTGAATGTAGAACAGGGCGAAAGGGTGGTTGGAACTGCTCAAATGACTGGCACAGAGGTGCTTCGCATCGCCAATCTTCGCAACATGGAAGTTGAGGTAGAAGTAAATGAAAACGACATTGTCCGCATCCAGCTCGGCGATTCGGCTGAGGTTGAGGTTGATTCCTATGCATATCTCCGCAGGAAGTTTAAAGGAGTGGTGACAGCCATTGCAAACTCTGCCGTTGAAACCGCCACAGCGGAAACGGTTACTGAGTTTAAAGTGGATGTAAAACTCGATCCGGTATCCTATCAGGATCTGGTAGAAAAAAATCCCGGCACTTATCCTTTCAGACCTGGAATGACTGCCTCTCTTGAAATTCTTACAGACAGCAAACAAGGAGTGTTGATGGTCCCGCTTTCGGCTGTAGCCTCCAGAGCACTTAAGCAGGAGGATGACTCAAAAAAGAAAGCACCTGTTGCCAATGATGATGAAAAGACAGAAGCGGAAAGACGCCGGGAAGAATCTTCTGGCGAAAAAGCAGAAGTCGTTTTTGTTTACAGTGGAGATAAAGTGGAGATGCGAAAAGTTAAAACCGGAATCGCAGATTTCGAACATGTAGAAATCCGGGAAGGACTTAAAATGGATGACAAAATTGTAAGTGGACCATTCACAGCCATTACAAAAACCCTTCAATCCGGAGATGAAGTTCGCCTTCGGGAAAAGGGAAAGAAAAAGGAAAAAACAGAGAATATTGAATAAGCCTGAGAAAGCTTCAGGGTAACTGAAAAAATTCTTTTTGAATGGCAATTCATTATGTTATTTTTACGGCACAATTGTGGGCAACTGCATTTGTAAATCCTCAATAGTTTAGTTTAGTACAGATTAAGCGTCTTCATATTGGAGGCGCTTATCTTTTTTTAGGCCTCTGGATAAGGATGGAATTCCGGTTTACAGATTTTGGGTAAAAAAACATTCAAAAAAAACAGAGATTTTAAG
>CANETC010000203.1 GCA_947441055.1 Cytophagaceae bacterium
CACGCAACAACTGCGCGTTGCCGGTAATGCCTTCTAGTACCTGAGCAGCCAAAAGCCCTGGCATAAGCAGAAAAATAAAAATGGCCGCTTGCCTAAATTTCATAGTTCAAATAACGAGCTTCCTCATGGTTTGTTTGCGAAAATTATTGCCTTAAATGACAAAATCCATTTGACGAAAATTACTGTCCTGCCCCTTCGGAAAAGAGGATGTTTCGGGAAAGTCCGGAAAACCCTGTCCGGCTGATTGCCGACTTGCCAAAAAGTGAACCAAAAACTTCAGTTGTGAGTTCCCTCCATTCTTTCCGGTTAAAATTTGAAAGTCGGGAGTCGGGTAAAAACCTGGTTTCCGAATGGGCAATCGAGAATTTTTTATTCCAGGGACAAACATCCTGACAGATGTCACAGCCAAAAATCCAGTTGTCCATTCTGCCGGAAAACTCAGTTGGAATTGCTTCCTTCAATTCAATGGTGAGATAGGAAATACAGCGGCTGCCGTCCACCTCGTAAGGGCGGAAAATGGCATCTGTCGGACAAGCATCCATGCAAGCAGTGCAAGACCCGCAATGATCCTGCATCGGCGAGTCTTCCTGAAGATCCACATCGATCAACATTTCACACAAAAAGAAAAAAGAACCCTTTTTGGGGTGAATGATGTTGCCATTTTTCCCCAGCCAGCCCGTACCGTTTTTAGCCGCCCAGGCTTTTTCGAGTATCGGGGCTGAATCAACAAAAACCCGACCTCCCACATCTCCAATTTCAGTTCGAAATTCTTCCAGCAAAATCCGAAGTTTATCCTTCAGCACAAAATGATAATCTTCGCCATAAGCATACTTCGAAATGCGAAGTTCGCCTTCAGCAAAAATTTCCTTTTCAGGAAAATAATTAAAAACCAGACTCACCACGGAGCGGCAACCTTTAACAAGTTTGGTCGGATTCAGGCGTTTATCGAAGTGATTTTCCATATACGCCATCTTGCCATGCCGCCCATTTTTGAGCCAATTCTCCAGCCTTGGTGCTTCTTCTTCCAAAAATCCGGCCGACGAAACCATGCAGGAAGAAAAGCCATGTTTTGAAGCAAGATCTTTTAAAATCCGACTCCTTTCGCTGGCTTGTAAGTCTGCTTTCGTCATCCTGATTGACTGTTTATTAAAAACTTAGAGGCCTGTGAATCCTGTTAACTTTGCTGGCCTTGTTTTGAAATTGAATCCAAAAGACAAAAATGCAAATGAATTACGAAACCCTGAAAGTTCATTTTGAATCCAATGTTGCCACAATTAAACTAAACCGTCCGGAGGTAGCCAATGCCATAAACGGAATTATGGCCAAAGAATTGAAGAAGGTTTTTGATCAACTTTCAAATCAGGACGATGTAAAATGCATCATTCTGACTGGGGCTGGAAATGCATTTTGTTCCGGTCAAGACCTCAAAGAATTTGCTGGCAACGAAGAAGTTGATATTCATAAAATCCTGATAGAGCAATACAATCCGCTGGTACTTGCCATGCGCAATTCGCCGAAAATTATCATCGGCAAAATCAATGGCGCAGCCGCAGGTGCAGGCCTTTCTCTCGCCTTAAATTGTGATTTCACCATCGCCCTGGAATCCGCAAAGTTTGCATTCTCTTTTGTAAACATTGGACTGGTACCAGATTGCGGGGCTTCGTTTTTTTTGCCGCGACTCGCGGGCCGGGCAAAAGCTTTTGAACTCGCAAGCCTCGGAATCCCGTTTTCTGGCCGGGAAGCTTTTGAATTTGGAATGGTAAACCAGGTGCTTGAAACACAATGTTTGCTTGACCTCAAAACAGCTGAGATTGCAGGAAAATATGCAAGCGGACCGGGCAAGTCCCTTGCGATGATGAAAAGCCTGATCAACCAATCCTTTGAACAAAGTCTTGAATCGATGCTCGGGCTTGAAGCCAGCTACCAGGTGGAAGCGGGCGCCAGTCAGGATTTTGTAGAAGGCGTAAAAGCCTTTTGGGAAAAGAGAAAACCGGTTTTCAATGGCCGGTAAACTTCCTTTTTAAAATGCGATTGGCGGAAGAAGTTTGCCTGTAACTTCGCCGAAACCAACCCGGATTCCGTCCTTTTCTGCATAACCACGGACGGTAATTCTATCGCCATCCTCCATAAAATTCCGCGTGCTTCCATCAGCCTTGAAGGAAACCGGATTTTGGCCACGGCGGGTAATTTCAAGGAGGCAACCAAGGCTGTCCGGATCAGGACCCGAAATTGTGCCACTTGCCAGCAAATCGCCTATTCTCATGGGGCAGCCATTCACAGTGTGGTGCGCCAATTGCTGGTTCATGCTCCAGTAAAGATATTTTTGGTTGGTTTTGGTGATGATTTCCTTTTGTCCGTGTGCCAGTTCAAATTCCGCTTCAAGGTGAATGTCGTATGTCCAGCGGTTTTCTTGCTTGATATAGTTTAGCACTTCTGGCTCTTGCTTTTCCGGCATGGCAACCCGGAAAGGCTTCAGCGCCTCCATGCTTACAAGCCAAGGCGAAACCGAAGAACAAAAGTTCTTTCCAAGGAAAGGTCCCAAAGGCACATATTCCCAGGATTGCAAATCGCGGGCAGACCAGTCGTTGAAAAGCAACATACCAAAAATAAAATCCTCTGCTTCGTTTACACCAATGCGACTCCCCTGATTTGTATTTCTTGAAATAATAAAGCCTGTTTCAAGTTCCATATCCACCTGCTTGGAAGGCCCAAAAGATGGAATTTCAGAAGTCGGCGCTTTTGTCTGGCCATAGGGTCTGTGAAAATCCGTGCCTGAAACCACGATCGAAGAACTCCTTCCGTGGTAGCCAACGGGGATGTGTTTCCAGTTTGGCAAAAGTGGATTTTGCGGATCGCGGAACATGGCGCCCACATTGGCCGCATGGTACTCGCTGGAATAAAAATCGGTGTAGTCGCCAATGGCTACCGGAAGATGCATTTGCACAGAATCCTGTTTTACAAATACCGAATCCGGGCGGGTGTTTCCCCACAATGACTGACTTCTTTCCGAAAAAAGCAATTGAACACGAAGCCTCAAGGCTTTCCAAACTTCAGGGCCAAGCGCAATAAGATTGTTGAGAACTGGGGCATGCAAGGCATCTTTCAATTCCGAACTTTGATTTTCCAGAAGTCCCGCCTCGAACAATGCAGCGAGGTGAATCACCTGATTTCCCAAAGCCATTCCGGCTCTTGCGGACAATTCTTCGGTAGAAAAAATCCCCAGAGGAAGGTTGTGAATTGAAAAATCAGAATCGCTTGGGATTGGCAGAAAACTCTTGAGCATAGAAGACAAAATTAAGTTTCAAATATGGAGGCAGAACCGGCATTCACCTAATGATGCTTGACATGAACCCAGAAAATTTTCAGAAAAGAATTTTGATTTTGCCTGAAATGTGATTTCGAGATTCCCAAAAAATTCGAGGGCTGAAAATTTTCAGCCCTTACCCTAAACGACTGTTCCGCCCTTGTTGGTGTTTTCACCAACAACAAAAGAACACGCCTTTCAGGTTCGTGAGGACACAAACCTTGACGGGGAAGGCGCAACCACGCCAATTCGTGACAGGAATCTTGTGTCTCTATAAAAACCGTAAGGGATGAAAATTATCAGCCCTTACTCTAAACGACTGTTTGGCCATTTTTAAGGCTCAACTATTTTAATCTTTCCATTTTCGCTGACCACAAGATTTTGGCCAAGCGCCCTTTTACTCTCCACCAATTTTTGAGCAGAGATTTTAATGGCTTCTTTGATTTTCTCTTTCAGGATATCCTTTTCTTTTTTACTCATGTCAATTGATTTTCATTGCGTTAAACTTCTGCGAATTGTAAATGATAAAATCAATGTCAATTTCCTTTTCGGCGATTAGTTTAGATTCAATTTCTGAATTGTCATAGATCAAAAGTGAATCAACTTTGTTGAAATACAATTCAAACAGATTTTTTATTCCGGCTTGGTATCTTCTTTCAATCACTTCTGATTCAATATTATGTCCACCCTCTGACACTCTTTTGGCAACTCTATCTTTTGCCAATTCTACAGATTCCAGCCAGAAAAAAATGAGTGTAATGTAGTAGCCTTTTGACTTTGCAGTTTCTATTGTTTTGATGAATGATTTTGTTGAGAGTGTGGTCTCAAATGAAAAGTTATGGTTTGAGTTTAACAATTCATCAATTCTTTTCAGCATTAATCGGCCAGCTTCGATAGAGACTTTTTCAGGCTGAAATGGCGAAAGGCCTCGCGCAATTTCATCTGCATTTACAAACTCTTTGCAATTGAGCAGGTCTGGAAGAATGTTGAAGGAGGCCGTGGTTTTGCCGGCTCCATTACACCCACTTATTATGAATAACTTCTTTTCCTCCATGCTCAAAATTAGGGAACAAACCTTGAAAGGCAAACTTAGACCTGACTTGCTGCCAAGGCTAATTGTTTTTTTATACTGAAGTGCGATTTGCGCAAGCACCGAAAAATCCTGGGCTGAATATTTTCAGCCTTTACA
>CANETC010000204.1 GCA_947441055.1 Cytophagaceae bacterium
TGAGATACCTATTCTATTTGTTCTGTTCTTCTACACCTCGGGGATTCAAAGATATAATCTGGTTAAAGCCGGTGCTTCGAGATGGGTGGTGGTGGCTTACTCGAAGAATATTTTTAATTTGAACGACGAGTTAGGACTCCAAGCGTTGAATTATTTCTTTTTGGGGACTTTGGTGATAACACTCGCATATGCACTTTTTGCATTTTATCGAAAACCCCCAAGTATATTTAATGATGATAAAATCACTCTTTTATACTTCCTAAAACAAAACCAGGTGGTCATTATCACTGGCTTTGTGTTGATAGCCAGCGTTAGTTTTTACGCTAAAAGAGCTTTCGTTGCTTCCTTCCTTGAAACTGGTGGTGGGCTGGCTTTGGGTGGATCCTATTATCAAATGATTGGATTTGGACTTGGAGGAGTTATTCCTCTCATGTACTTGATTTTTAGAAGCTTTGAATTCAAAACCCAATTCATTCCAAAAATTATAATTGGTGCCATTATGGCTTTTGCTGCCTCTTTGACCTATTCCTCTTCAGGTCGGTTTCAATTTATTTCATGGGCAATTACCATCGGAATTATTCTGGTTGGGGACAGCAACCCATTTTACAAACTTCGCATTTATTTGCTGGGAGGGTTTGCCGTTTCGCTTGCCTTTGGCCTTGCAGGTGTTAGCCGCAGAGTGGATACAGCAAAAATGGGAAATTTTGAAAAATTGTCTGCAGCCTGGCAACGAAACAAATCAACTGAAGATGCCACAATGCTGGATGGGTTTATGATGGTACTTCAAGTTTATCCCCAACACCTAAACTACCATTATGGAACAGAACACCTTGAAATCCTTTATAGGCCAATTCCAAGGAGTATCTGGCCCGATAAACCACTGGGCGGGTATGCTAATAAGCTAGGCCTTAATGAAAATATGGCTGGAGGATCTGTAGGGATTTCTCAATCTCTTTATGGCACTTTTTATGGTGAAGGGGGAGTAACAGGCATCGTGGTTCTGAGCATAATTTATGCTTTCCTAATAAATCAGATTATCAAAAATTCCTTGAATTTTAATTCAGATACTCGGCATATGATCAAAGGAGCAACCATTGCATCCATCATTCCTCTCCTTAGAGGCGGAGATTTGCCCGGTATCTATGCATTTATTGGAATGAGTTTTTGGCCGATAATGTTCTTTGTATCAAGATACAAAGCGTTTAGTAAAACAATTATGTTCCAAAGAAGGAACTTTTTGGCAAACAAAAAGGCTGAAGAGATAAAAGAACAAGAAGTGTATGTTTAGCATCGAAGACTGCCGAGTCATTGATTTACCTAAACACCTGGACCCTCGGGGAAACCTTTCTTTTTTTGAAGATTGCAATCAGATTCCGTTTGCGATAAAACGCAATTACCTCATTTATGATGTTCCTGGGGGAGAAACCCGAGGTGGACACGCATTTCTAAAACAGATGGAATTTATTGTGGCATTGTCGGGTAGTTTTGATGTAGTGGTAAAAGATTCTTCCGGAGAAACAAAACGATTCCAACTGAACAGAAGTTATTTTGGGATTTATATTCCCAATCTGATCTGGCGACATATGGAGAATTTTTCAACCAATGCTGTTTGCCTTGTTTCGTCATCAACCCTTTTCGATCCAGCAGATTACATTCGTGATTTTGATGCCCTTGCTTCAACCACGCCGACTGAGAAATGAAGACAATTCAAGACATACAGGTAATTGAATTACCCGTTATTCATTTCAGGGCCGGAAATATCTCTCCAATCGAAAACCTCAAGGAGATTCCCTTTGAAACAAAAAGAGTTTTCTACCTCTACGATATTCCCGGAGGTGAATCCCGCGGCGCCCATGCCCACAAAGAATGCTGGCAATTTTTAATTGCTGCCTCAGGGAGTTTTGAAGTGCTGGCAGATGATGGTTTTGAGAAAAAATCTTATTTCCTCAATAGACCAAACAAGGGTCTTCTAATTCCACCCGGAATCTGGGCTTCTGAACTAGAATTTTCGTCTGGTTCTGTTTGCCTTGTACTTGCCTCACACCATTATGAACCCGGTGATTATATCCGGAATTATGAAGAGTATCTTCAATTCAGATCCAAAAAATGAAGGAATTAGAATGGAATACAATTGGATTTCTTAACAGATATCTCCGGCTTCAATTTGAATTCGATCAGGCAAGTACGCACCTAAACATTAGCCCCTTAAATTGGGATTCTTCCCATTTCAATGCTGGGATGCACAAACTCAATTATGTGCCCGAAAATTGTACGACGGAAGAAATCAAGTCTATCCTTCCAAAAAAAACTAGTCAAGGGAAAAGACTTCATTGTTATGCTGAAGTGCCATCAGAAGCAAATGGCGCAATCCAAGTTTTGAGTAAAATAGGATTTACGCTCGTGGAATCAAGAATCACCTATTTCCACCTGCTTGAAGACCTTAATTCTCCAGTAAATCCAACAAGATCAGCGGTTGAAGCAGACATTCCATGGCTCCGAAAAACTGCATCAGGCGCAGTTAATCCCAACGATAGATACCACAATGATGCTTTTTTTTCATCGGAAGCTGCCAATCGGTATCTGGAAACTTATATCGAAAATTGTATCCGGGGATTTGCCGAAACCGTATTCGTCCCTGACCTCGAAAAACCGCCCCATTCTTTTGCGGCCTTAAGCAAAATCCATGCAAAAAACGCAGAAGAAATTCAGCCGCTGTACAGAATTCCACTTACTGCCTGCCTGCCAGAAAATAAAGGATGGCATTACCACCTTTGCCTTGCAGCCCTTCATTATGCAAAACAAAAAAATGCGGCTGCCCTCGTGATGACAACCCAAACCAGCAATCGGGCTGTAATTCACAATTGCGAAAAGCTTGGCTTTCGGTTTGGTTCGTCTTTCCACATCTTTGCAAAAGAACTATGAATATGGAAATCCCCTTTGTTTCATTCAATGCACAAAATGCTGCAGTAGCAGAAGAATCAAAAGCCGTTTTTAGTCGATTTATTGATTCACAGTATTATGTGCTAGGGCCAATGACCCGACAATTCGAAGAAGATTATGCCAGGTTCAATGAGGTGCAGCACGCAATTGGCATTTCCAATGGTCTTGATGCGCTTCATATTTCCCTAAAGGTTTTAGGCATAGGTCCCGGAGATGAAGTTATTGTACCAAGCAATACCTACATCGCAACAGCACTTGCCGTGGAAATGGCAGGAGCCAAGGTGGTTTTCGCCGAACCGGATGCCAATACTTACAACATTTCTCCGGCATCAATCCGAAATGCCATTGGCCCAAATACCAAAGCCATTATGCCAGTGCACCTGTACGGACAGGCCTGCGAAATGGATGAAATTATGGCCATCGCAGGGGAATTCAGGCTTTTTGTTGTAGAGGACAATGCACAAGGGCATGGAGCACGGTTCAATGGAAAAATTACCGGATCCTTCGGACATGCCAATGCAAGCAGTTTTTATCCTACCAAAAACTTAGGCGCTTTCGGCGAAGCAGGAGCCATTACCACAAACTCTGCGGAATTAGACAAGGCAATTAGAGTCTGGAGAAATTATGGCTCTGAAAAGCGTTACCACAATATGGTAAAAGGCTATAACAACCGAATTGACGAGTTGCAAGCTGGTTTGCTATCTGTGAAACTCCGGTATTTGAATGATTGGACCAAAGCCCGTAAAGAGGCTGCAGCCAGATATCACCACAACCTACAGGACCTAAAAGGAATCATTCTTCCGCATTGCCATCCGAACGCAAGCCATGTTTATCACTTGTTTGTAATTCGCTGCGAGGAAAGAAACAAAGTTCAGGAATACCTTGAATCCAAAGGAGTAAAAACCGTAATACATTACCCGATTCCTCCGCATTTACAGGAAGCTTATCAAGATGCAGGTTTTGAAAAGGGCGCTTTTCCTATTGCTGAAAAACTTGCTGATACCAGCCTTAGCATTCCAATTTTTCCCGGCATTGAGCCCCAGCAGATCGATTATGTCTGCGAACAACTGCGGAGCTATTTCGGTTCATAATTTCTGAATCTGATTTCTGGTACAAGAAATCTGCCCTGGTATAATATCCGCCGTATTGCTTCCAATCAAAGGCATGTAAGAATCGGGGCATTCCTATATTCTCACTGGCCTGCGCCTGACTTATTTTTGATTTCTGGAAAAGACTTGCTCTTGTCTCAAAAACAAGTCCTACAGCCTTTGCAAAGACACAATATGAAGATTCGGAAATCAGACCCAAACAGTTGGTATGAGTGAACCCTTACTCCTAAAACTGATTCAATTATTTGCCATTGCGTCAAGATTCCATTCTGAAAGAGGAAGGGTAGAGAAAATCATACGCCATTTCCTGCAGGTCCAGCTTTCCATCGGTCAGCCTGAAAGGTACTTACAAGTTTTCGACGAATACCACGCCCAAAACCTAAAAACAGGCACAACAA
>CANETC010000205.1 GCA_947441055.1 Cytophagaceae bacterium
ATCTCTTTTGCAACTTGAATCACTTCATTAAGGTTCATCCGTTCTTCAATTGTTAATTCAAAGTAATTTTCTCTAACTACATTACTTATTATGAGGCAATGTCCCGGAGAAACAGGAAAGGCATCCTTAATTATATAGAAAAAATCGTTTTTGAAAAGAATTCTATCTAATCCAATTGTTGTGAAATCTTTCATCAAAATGTTCCTTGTAATTCTATTTCGGGTGTCCATTTTTGCATCGAACAATTATAAGCAATAGTATATTGTTCAATTAAAAATCTACGTCGATTTTGCTTACTCTGTCCAGTTTGATTAATGATGGTTTCGGCCAGTGGATGTTTACTTTCAATGTAAAATTCGTTTCTGTTGAATAATTTTTAAAGGAATTTTTCAACTGGGACTTTTGCTTTTTTTTGATTGTTGATATTGGGATCGGCTAGAACTAGGTTCCACACTCCATTTATATTTGCCCCAGTTCTTAAATGTTCCTTTTTATTTATATGAGGTAGGAAGTGGTCAACCTCGCACACAGACTTGTCAATCTTGTTGATTGAAATGTCTTGACAAGAATAAAAGCATTTGCCTTTTTGATAACCGTTAAGGGAGTCTCGAACTGATGTCACATCAATCCTTCTCATTAAATTACTATCGATAAAGAATAATGATTTTTCTTCGTCATACTTAACCTCTAATAGATTTGGATTTATCTGAAGATTCCAAGCTGTTTCTACCAAATTCCACCTTGCCTCTACTTCTTGTTCAAGGTTTCGGTACTGATACAAATCTTTCATCCTTAATAAGTTATCGGTTACAACGATTTCTTTCTTACCTTGAGTGAAGTTCTTTTCGTAAAATTTATCCGGAATTGCACCACCATTGACATTTTGGAATGCATCAACAACATAATTAAAACCTTCCGTCTCTGTTAGGCTGTAAAGTTGTTCTTTTGAAATATTGCCATTAATGTAATCTCTGCATCCTTTCAGGAACTTACTAGTATTTGAATTTCCTTGCTTATCATTAACTCTTAAGTGCTCAACAATAGAATCAGCGAAAGGAATAGCGAATTCGGTAAGTGAAATTCTTGTTTTTTGTTCTTCAACTAAATCGAGGAGTGCTTTTGCAAAAGCAAATTTGTATGTCGCAGAATTTTTGCCAAAAAGAATAATAGCTCTCCATTGAGATTCAATAGAAGGGTCATTTATTTGGAATTTTGTCGTCATTAAAATCTGCTTTTAAAGATAACATACGTAATTAAAACTCTCCACTGCATCTCGCCTGAGGGATGGAAGTGAAAAGCCCGCATGCCGCCGTGGCGGCGAGGACTTGAAACAAACAGCCCGACCGCGCCAGAGGCGCGGACAGGCCCAAAAATTACTTTTTCTCTGCTGCTTTCTCCCTTGCTTTCTGCATCGGATTTGAGCCCATGTTGCTGGCGCCGCGTGCAGACCTTCCACCTTTGAACAACTGGAATTTTGACGGCATATCTTTGATTGGCCACATTCCGTTTGCTTCGTTGATGTCGGCGGTTTCCTTGAATGGATCGAGGCGAATGCTGGCCGCTTCCTTATCAAGCATAAAGGCCTTTTTTACTTTGTGTTCATCTTTGCGCCAGATCTCTGCCGGAATTCTTTCCACCTGTGTTGTGCCATCTTTAAAAGTAAACTCCACAATAATTGGCATTACAAGTCCGCCAACATTGGAGAAACTCAACTCATAGAAATTTTTACCTGCCCATGGCGCTTTTGCCGAATCAGACAATCGCTCACCTTCCTCCTGACGACCACGCATCATCCTTCTGAACATGCCTTCATCATCGTCTCCGCTGCGGTTGTAATAATAGAAATCCCTCAAACTTGTGTCGGCATCCACCGCGAAAGTGATGGACTTGTCTGCCGCATTCCGGGTTTTTCCGATGTTTTCAAACGCAGGTTTCTTGAAAGCCATTTCATTGGCCTGGGCATCAATTTTATACCATTTCACAGAATCAAGGCTGATGTCAACCGGGTCAATTCCAAAGAACCATCCACGCCAGAACCAGTCAAGATCAACAGCGGAGGCATCTTCCATGGTGCGGAAAAAGTCGGCCGGTGTTGGGTGCCGGAATGCCCATCTTTTTGAATAAGTTTTGAAGGCAAAATCAAAAAGCTCTCTGCCCATAATGCTTTCTCTCAGGATGTTTAAAGCCGTTGCGGGCTTGCCATATGCATTGGGTCCAAACTGAACAATATTTTCCGAGTTGGTCATAATCGGCTCCAGCTGATCTTTATCCAAACGCATATAATCCACCATTTTATGGGCCGGGCCTCTGCTGCTTGGATAATTGTTGTCGAATTCCTGTTCAGTTAAATATTGAACAAAAGTATTGAGACCTTCATCCATCCAACTCCATTGTCTTTCATCGCTGTTGATGATCATCGGGAAAAAGTTGTGTCCAACTTCGTGGATGATCACCCCAATCATGCCGTATTTAATGGCTTCGCTGTAAGTGCCGTCCTTTTCTGCACGACCATAATTGAAGCAAATCATTGGGTATTCCATTCCACTGCTTGCCTCGATGCTTTGGGCCACAGGATATGGATAATCGATGGTGAATTTGCTGTAAGTTCGGATGGTATGTGCAACCACTTTGGTGGAATATTTGCGGTAAAGTGGATAAGCCTCTTTGCCATAAAAACTCATGCACATCACTTTTTTGCCGGCCTGGTTTATGCCCATTGCATCCCAGACAAACTTGCGGCTACTGCCCCATGCGAAATCACGAACATTGTTTGCCTTGAAATGCCATGTTTTGGTGGCAGATGATTTGCTACCTCCTTTGTTTTCTTCGGCCTTTTTGGCTTCGTCGAGGGTGATGATTTCTACTGGTTCTTTTGAAGTCTGGGCTTGCTGCCAGCGTTTCATTTGCGCCGGACTCAGAACTGAAGCATAATTCTGGCCTTCGCCGGTGGCACAAACTGCATGGTCTGCTGGCACGGTCATTTTTACATTGTAATTGCCGAAAGCCAGGGCAAATTCTCCCCTACCCGTAAACTGATGGTTCTGCCAGCCCTGAAAATCAGAATAAACGCAAAGGCGTGGAAACCACTGAGAGATGGTAAAAATGTGGTTTCCATCTTCAGGGAAATATTCCAGACCACCTCTTCCACCAAGTTTCATGCGGTCAGGAATTCTATAAAACCATTCAACCTTAAATACGAATTTCTGTCCCGGCATCAGGTCGCGGGGCATGTCAATTCGCATCATGGTTTGGTTGATGGTGTAGGGCAATTTCTTTCCGGCTGCGTCCGTCACAGAAAGAATTTTGTCGCCATAACCATCCAATGTTTTGCGGTAGTCGAAACGGCCCAGGTCTGCATCGCTCATTCGGCTCGAAATTGCGCTTTTATCAAAACGGTGGTTGTTTGAATTTGGATCATGTTCATTTTCATCCAGTTGAAGCCAGATATAGGAAAGCGGACCCGGACTATTGTTGTGATAGGTAACCGTTTCTTTTCCAGTGAGCTTCAGATTCTTTTCATCCAGTGTGGCCTCAATGTCATAATCAGCCCTTTGCTGCCAATAAGCCGGACCAGGTGCGCCACTCGCTGTCCGCGATTCATTGGGTGAAGGAATTAAGTAATCAAGTTGTTCGAAACGGGTGCCGTGGTTGGAACCTGTGTGGCGATAGGCCTGTGCGCCTACCATAAATGGCATTAGAAAAAATGCTGATGCCAGAATCCGGAATTGAAACCTCATGTGGCAAATATAATGGCCTGATTTAAACAATCAGAACAGACTTGATAAACGGCTAAAATTCCACGACAGCCAGAGTAATGGAACCTGATCTGGGTTTTATCCGAATTTATGTGGCTTTTTTGACTTTATTTGCAATGCGTATGCATTCCCGGCCGGCAAACAGGCCCCACAGTTGGGAAAGCAGGCAAAGACCGGAGACTGCCCCGACATTGCAGGCCGGTACCAGAGCTTCCCTCGAATTTTTTTTCGATTGATTTCTCAGGCAATCACGCAAATAGCGCGATTCAGTATGTCGAAAAAAATCGGGAGCCTGATGTCTTAAACAATAATAAATGACTTTTGACCAACTGGGTCTTATTGATCCAATCCTGCGTGCCCTTCAGGAAGAAGGGTACACCACACCCACACCCATTCAGGCACAGGCCATTCCATCCTTGCTTGAAGGCCGCGATCTTCTCGGCTGCGCCCAAACCGGCACTGGAAAAACAGCTGCTTTTGCCATTCCAATTTTACAACAGCTCGAAAAGCTTCGTAAAGAAAATCCAGGTTCTTTCAATAACAGGAGCAGGAAAGATATTAAAGCGCTCATCCTCACTCCTACCCGCGAACTGGCGATTCAAATTGAGGATAGTTTCAAGGCTTATGGCCGA
>CANETC010000206.1 GCA_947441055.1 Cytophagaceae bacterium
ACACTGCACCATCTGTTGTGGATACCCGCACCAGTCCTGCGAATCTCCGTGAAGGATTTAGTTTTGATGAGGAAGAATTATTTTCTGTTTCAGCTGATAAGGAATTCTTTGCATCAGTTTATCCAAATCCAAGTGCCGGAGATGTCAATTTTGAATTTAGCGGCATAAATTCTGAAGAGGGTATTCGCTTAAGCCTTTGCGATATTCAGGGCAGGGAGCTTTTCAGCGCTGAAACTGATGCAACCCAGATTCAAGGCCAATTTAATTCACGCTTCCGTGAATTAAAACAGGGAATTTATTTGTTAAGCCTTAAGTCGGGCAGACTTAGCCAACAGGTTCGGCTTGTGAAATCAGAGTAAAATCTTGAAGAATACAAAAGCAAAAAAGGCCCTGATTAAGGGCCTTTTTTTATTGGTTGAACTTAAATTGGGACTAAATCTATGTATAAAAATCCTCTTTTCTTTTTCCGCTGTTTGGGAAAACCCTAAAACAGTGAGAATTTTTTATTTTCGGAATTGAGGATAATTAAATTTTTAAACTCTAATCTTTTGCAAAGCTATGTTATTCGTTGGTATGTGCAAGTTTTGTCAAAAAATAATCTATAACACACTATAAAACAAGTTAAAATATTTTGTTTCCATTCATTTCTACCGGAGTTTCCAGGCCCAGATAGGAAAGAATACTGGGTGCCAAATCTCCCAGTTTTCCGTCGGTAAGCTTTTTTCCACCAGACTTTTCAAAGCCCTCGGCTGCCAAAATGCAAGGTACTTTTGCCGTTGAATGCGCTGTGTTGGGACTACCATCCGGATTCCTCATGAAATCGGCATTGCCATGGTCTGCAATCACAAGACACGCATAATGATTCTGCTTGGCAGCTTCATAAACCTCGCCTAAACATTTGTCTACGGTTTCGCATGCTTTTACAACGGCATCAAAAACACCCGTATGGCCTACCATATCAGGATTCGCAAAATTCAGGCAAATGAAAGAGGCTTCTCCCTTTTGCAATTCCGGAATAATGGTAGCCGTGATTTCTTTGGCAGACATTTCGGGTTGCAAGTCATAGGTTGCCACTTTTGGGGATGGGCACATGAGTCTTTTTTCACCATGAAATGGTTCTTCTCTACCGCCATTGAAGAAGAAGGTTACATGCGGGTATTTCTCCGTTTCTGCAATCCGGATTTGGTCCAGTCCGGCAGCAGAAATCACTTCTCCGAGGGTGTTGTTGAGGTTGTCTTTTTCATATAAAACCGCCACATTTTTGAAGGTTTCATCATAGCGCGTCATGGTGATGTAACGCAAATCCATGGCATGCATGCCAAAATCGGGAAAATCTTGCTGACTGAGGGCTTCTGTAATCTCCCGGCCTCTGTCGGTGCGGAAATTAAAATTGATTACCACATCACCTGGTTTTATGCAGGAATATTCGGCTGAACCTTTTACCCTAATTGGCAACAGAAATTCATCTGTAACTCCGGCATCATAAGACTTTTGCAAACCGGTTTCAATGCTTTCAACTTCTTCGGCTTTGCCTGTAACCAGATTATCCCAGGCAATTTTTACCCGTTCCCAGCGCTTGTCTCTGTCCATGGAATAATAGCGGCCAGTTAGGGAAACTACTTTTCCTGCCGTCTTGTGGCAATGTGATTCAATTTCCTGCAAAAACCCCAGTCCGGAGCGGGGATCTGTATCCCTTCCGTCGGTAAATCCGTGGATGAAAAGATTATCCCAATTCTCCTTGGCAGCCCAGGTGCAAAGTGCCTTTAAATGGTTTACATGGGCATGAACACCACCATCTGAAATCAGGCCAATCAAGTGAATGGCATGGTTTCCCTTTCTGGCGTAATCAAGTGCTTGGTTCAAAATTGGGTGCTTTTCGAAACCACCTTGAAAGGCTTCAAGATTTAATTTTACCAAATCCTGATAAACAACTCTTCCAGCTCCGATGTTCATATGTCCAACCTCAGAGTTGCCCATTTGACCTTCCGGAAGTCCTACCGCCATTCCAGAAGCTTCAAGGCTTGAATTGGCATAATTTTCCTTAAGGAAGTCGAAGACGGGTGTTTTTGCTGAATCAATGGCTGATACCATTTTATCGCTTGCAATTCCCCACCCATCCAGAATTACCAGAATTAACTTATTTGTTTTTTGATTCATTTCTGGGAAAGCTTATATTTGAAAAACAACTATAAAAAAATACACATTCATGAGGGCCATCGCTTTTGTTCTGTTTCTAATGGCAAGTCCTTTTTTGGGGCTTTGTCAGCAGGGATTTCCCGAGCGTACAAAACTCGCCTTAAAGTCAGGTGATTCGCAAAAACTGGGCCGCATTTGTGCCACAAAAGTTGAATTTGGTTTGGAAGGGGATGCCCAGGAGGTTCAGGGCTCTGAAGTTGCAGGGAAATTGGCCGGATTTTTCAGAGACAATCCACCTGTTGATGCAAGCGTTTTGTTTCAGGGTAAGAGTAAGGATGGTCGTAAGTACCTTATTTGCAGGTTGAACACTAAAAATGGAGGCGTATTTCGATTTTCCTTTTATTGGAAAGAGGCCGCAGTTGAGGCATTAGAGGTGATTGATATTTCACGCGAATAAAAGGAAAAGCATTTATTCTGATTTTTTTAAAACCTTCCTTGAAATCCGAGGTTTTTAACTATAGTTTTACGGCAAAATTTTTTATTCTAATGGTAGATACATTTGTAAACTATAAAGTTAAAGACATGTCACTTGCGGCATGGGGAAGAAGAGAAATTACCCTCGCTGAGGCTGAAATGCCCGGTCTCATGTCTATTAGGAAGGAATTTGGTCCTTCTCAGCCATTGAAAGGCGCCCGCGTTGCTGGTTGTCTTCATATGACAATTCAAACAGCAGTTTTGATCGAAACCCTTGTGGCTTTAGGTGCTGAGGTGACCTGGTCTTCTTGCAATATTTTTTCAACTCAGGACCACGCAGCTGCCGCCATTGCAGAGGCTGGTATTTCAGTTTATGCTTGGAAAGGCCAGAACGCAGAGGAATTTGATTGGTGCATTGAGCAGACACTCCACTTTGGAGAAGACCGCAAGCCTCTCAACATGATTCTTGATGATGGAGGAGACCTCACCAATATGGTGCTTGATCAATATCCTGAGCTGGTTGCCGGCATCAAAGGACTTTCTGAGGAAACAACCACAGGTGTTCTTCGCCTTTACGAAAGGATGAAGAAAGGAACTTTACCAATGCCTGCCATCAATGTAAATGACTCTGTTACAAAATCTAAATTTGATAACCTTTATGGTTGCAAAGAATCTTGTGTGGATGCCATCCGCCGTGCAACCGATGTGATGATCGCAGGAAAAGTTGCAGTTGTTGCTGGTTTTGGAGATGTAGGAAAAGGTTCTGCCCGTTCACTTGCTTCGGCTGGTGCCCGTGTTATCGTAACCGAAATTGATCCGATTTGTGCGCTTCAGGCTGCAATGGAAGGATTTCAGGTAATGAAGATGGACAATGCGGCCAAAATCGCAGACATTTTTGTTACTGCCACAGGAAATAAAAACATCATTGTGGACCGTCATTTCGAAACAATGAAAGATAAGGCCATCGTTTGTAACATCGGCCATTTTGACACTGAAATTGACATGGCTTGGTTGAACACCACACATGGTGCTTCGAAAGTGGAAGTGAAACCTCAGGTGGATATGTACACCATCGATGGCAAAGACATTATCGTACTTGCTGAAGGTCGTCTTGTAAATCTTGGTTGTGCAATGGGTCACCCATCATTCGTGATGTCGAATTCATTCACCAATCAGACGCTTGCCCAACTTGAACTTTGGACAAACTCTGCTGCTTACGAGAATAAGGTTTATACCCTTCCAAAACACCTTGACGAAAAAGTAGCATTCCTTCACCTTGCCAAAGTAGGTGCAGATTTGGAAGTTCTTTCCAACGACCAGGCTGATTACATTGGTGTTAATGTGAATGGACCATTCAAAGCCGAGCAGTACAGATATTAATCTGTTATGCGATACCGAATCAACAAAACCATTTACTTGCAAAAAAAATTAACAATAAAATAATGGGAAAAGCTGAAAACGCTAAATAGAGTAAGTAATAACCTTAATATAAAAGAAATGAAAAACAATCTCCACAACTCTCTTTCGAACCTTCTGTTATTAACATTTGTCTTCTTGCCGTTTTCCTGCAAAAAAGACATCGATAACTCCAATCCTTCCACAAATAAACTACCGGTCTTTGCTAATCCTTCCGGCAACCCAGTTTCGGACATTACGACCAGTTCTGCTCGTTTTGCGGTAACGATTTCGGGTGATGGCGGTTCTACCATCTCT
>CANETC010000207.1 GCA_947441055.1 Cytophagaceae bacterium
CTCCATTTATGTTGCAGAAAAGGCCAACCGTAAGGCTTTTTTCACGGAATGAAAAATTATGGAATCTGGCTGATAAAATCCCAATCAATTCTTCTTTTGAAAAATCAATGCTGGAGAACAGATCCAGATCCTCCGAAATACGGTGACCATATTTGAGCGATAGCGCCGTGCCACCAACCAGGTTGAATGGTGCCAGTTCAGGAATGGCCAGAAGCTCCCTCAGTAATTCCAGGGTTCCGGGTTCAACGCTTGCTCTCTGTAGCATCGGTAGTCACTTCGTTCATTATCCAAAATGGCACAGGCAAGGCTTATAACCTGAAGAGGCAGATACTTGGCTTGGGTAAGGGCGGTTCTGATTTTCTCATCCCCGTAATGCCGCCGGATTTGTCGGATGTCTTCCACATCCCCGCGCTCAAATACGCGTACAATCACCCAGTCGGCATAGCGCTCCCAGTCGAGGGCATCGTAATCCACATCCCAGAAAAGTTTACGGTCGAGCTGCATCGTGGAATTTTTTACGAAGGTAGGAAAATCGTTGGAGCTTACAGGCATATTCCGGAAGCGAGGGTTCAGGTAAGGCAAGGTTCAGGATTTGCCGATAATTGCAGGCATGCCGAATCAGAAACCCGGGCATATTGCTCGTCCATAGTTTTCGCTTCGGAAGATGAAGCACAGAGGTACGGGCGTATCCGCACACGGCGGACAGGTGCGATATGCCCCTACTTTTGCCTTATTTCTTCAAACTTTTTACTTTCTCAAAAAGCCCTGAGATTTTTATTCATCACCAAAACATCGCCCTTTTGGCGAAGGACAGCTACGCCGGCTTCTTCCGCTTGCTCTGCTAATTTTTTCGGGAAGCGCATGGCTGCCAGCCCCAGATAGCAGTGCATATCGGCAAAGCGCGGAAAAAGCGTTCTGAAGTTTTGCAGCTTTTTCGTGATAAGATTTTCCAGATCAGCCGAATGCGCTTTGTGTTTTACTTCAATAATGGCAACCGAATCGCCATTGTACATGACAATGTCAAACTCATCCTGCACTTTTCCTTTCTGGCTGTGCAGCCCGAAGGCGATTGAATCAAAGCGGACATCTCCCAGAACTTTATTTTCATGCAGGGAGTTTTCAAAAAAATCTTCCGCAGCCTCGCCAATGTTGATGCCTATTCCACTGAGTATGCGTTTGGTTTCGGACAGCTGTACTTCGCCTGCTTTATGCTGTTGGATAAGTTCGGCCAGCTGCTCATCTGTTTTTTTTTGCTGAGCCTCTATCTCCAGCTGACTCTGCTGAAGGGCTTTAATGCCCTTTTCAATCCAGTGTAATTGTTTCATTATTTTGTTATTCAATAGTTTCGACAAATGTAGTGGGTTTTTGATAAAGTAAAAAGTCAGAAGGCTGAGGTCCGAAGGATAAGTCAAATGTGAGAAGGAAGAAGTCAAAAGTTTGATTGGCAAAGGCCCGTCATTGCCTTCCTTTTGCCTTTTTACTTCTGCCTTTTTTCTTCCTTTTCCGAGTCGTCAGGTGTTCCGCCTCCGGCGGGACAGGTCCGCCTATGACGGAGACAAGTCCACCTGACGATAGCGCAAAACTCTTTGCCAGCCCAAACCGAGTGGCTGATTTCTTCTAACGCCATCACTTATTCCGCCTTCGACGAGACGGCAAAACTGCCACCAATGAAAAAATCAGTATTGCTACTTGTTTAAAAATCATATACTATGCTACTTTGCACTTTCATTTGATAAGAAAAATACCACTGAATACTGCATGAAAAAACTATACTTCATCCTTCTTTGTCTTGGTCTTTTTTCAGGCATTGGAACTCAAAAGACTTTTGCCCAACAGTGGTCGTTTAAGGCCCCCATGTCTGTAAATCGTGCTTTCGCGGCTTCAGCAGTTTGCAATGGAAAAATTTATGTTATCGGGGGCGTAAGTGAAAATGTCCTCACTTCACTCAATGAGCGATTTGATCCAGTCTCCAATACATGGGAAACACTGGCACCAATGCCTACTTCAAGGGCTGAATTTGACATTGCGTGTGTGAATGGGAAGATTTATGCAATTGGAGGTTCTGGAAATTCTATTGGGGGGCCTTTGAATAATGGCACCCTGAATTCTGTTGAAGAATACAATCCAATAACCAATACCTGGACAACCAGGTCTCCTATGCCTACATGGCGTTCCAATGTGAGTCTTGCAGTTATCAATGACCTTATTTATTGCTCCGGAGGCTGGCCATATTCTATAGCGGTTTGTGAGGTGTATAATCCCGCTACGGATCAATGGATTACAGCAAGTCCATTAAATACAGGAAGAGTTAATACCAATGGTTCTGCTTCACTTCAAGGGTTTGGTTATTTCATTGGTGGCAAAAATGAAGGCGGTGTTCTGAATTCCTGCGAGCGTTACAATCCATCAGAAAATTCATGGACTTACATTCCCAGTCTGCCAGAAGCCCGATGGGCTGGGGCGGCTGTTGGACATAATAATAAAGTTTGTCTTTTGGGAGGGTCTGTTACCACAAATTATTTCCCGTCGAACAGCTTTTTTGCCTATCAGCCAGAAAGCAATCAATGGACTCAGGAACTTTCTATGCAGGTTCCCCGCTGCAACTTTTCTGCGGTTTCCTTTAACAACAAAATTTATGTTTTCGGTGGTACAACAAGTTCGGCGGCATACAATTTTGTCAATTCTGTGGAAGAATATTCTTCTGGCAACGAAACCTCCCTTTCATACCAGCTCTCCCAGGAAAAACTCGGCAATTGCCCGACGAGCCCGGTAAAACTATCGGTGCAAACTTCGGTAAAGCTGAAAACAGATTCCGCCGGCAGCATCGGCAGCAACACGGCCACGGCTTATGGAAACATCCTCAACGACGGCGGCAAAACCATCACCCGCCGGGGCTTCTGCTGGGGCACTTCTGCCAATCCAACTTTAAGCAATTCCTTCAGCGAAAACGGCAGTGGCGGCGGTGCCTTCAGCGGCAGCCTAAGTGCGCTGAGCCCTTCCACCAGCTACTTCCTGCGGGCCTATGCCGGCACGGCAACAGAGGTTTGGTATGGCAATGAACTTAGCTTTACCACTAGCGGCTCAACCACATCCGCCACCTGCGGCGCGCCTAACATTCACAACCCTAACCTCAGTTATGACAGCATGACTGACCAGGAAGGCAACACTTACAAGACCATCCAAATTGGCAACCAGACCTGGATGGCGGAGAACCTAAAAACGGCACATTACCGGAATGGGGATTTGATTCCGATGGTGTCGGATGCTAGCATCTGGAGCGGTATAAGTTTTGGTGCTACTTGTTGGTACAACAACGACAGCACTGCGTTCGATTGTCCTTATGGCCGCTTGTATAATTGGTATGCGGTGGCAGATCCTCGGGGGCTTTGTCCTGCGGGTTGGCATGTGCCTTCAAATGATGAGTGGGAAGTTTTAGGAAATTTTTTCGGCGGAGCTAGTCAAGCTGGAGGAAGTCTAAAATCAATTGGAATTTTGGAAACTTCTACTGGCTATTGGAACTCTCCCAATTTAAATGCAAGTAACATTTCAGGTTTCTCTGCATTAGCAGGAGGATATAGAATTATTCAAGGTGATTTCTATGATTTAGGACCAAATGGATATTGGTGGACTTCTTCTCAAGCAGATAATTCTGTTGGGTTGTTAAGACGACTTTATACAAATTATTCAGCACTAGGTGGGGGAGCATTTTTTAAAACCTATGGCTTCTCCGTCCGCTGCCTCAAAGACTAAAACCCATCAATCCGAAAACGACAATAAAAACATCAAAAGGAAATTACAACTATGAAAACCAGATTTACCCTTTTTCTGATCATCATGCTGGCGGCCATTGGCATGGCGCAGGCCCAGCCGGTCTCTTATCTTTGGTCCAACGGTGCCACCACGCCCGAGATTGTGGTGAACCCGAGCCAGACCACCACCTACTATGTCACCATCTCCCAGAACGGGCAGCAGTATTACGACAGCCTCGTGGTGCAGGTAGATTCGGCGGCCGGGCTTTTTGCCCAAGATACGGTTCGGGGCTGCGGGCCTCTGCTGAGTCTTTTTGCGCCGGAGGGCCAATGGCAAAGCCTGGCCTGGAGCAGCGGCGAAAGTAGCAACAGCATACAGGTCGGTGCCTCCGGCTGGTATTACCTGGATGCCACCGACACCAGCGGCTGTACTATACGGGACTCGGTTTTTGTGAGTTTGTTTCAGGTGGATTTGGGTGAAGATAAGGTCATCTGTGCAGGGCAAAGTGTAACGCTGATTGCTAGCACTTTGGGAGGCAGTTCTGCTGGTTCATTA
>CANETC010000208.1 GCA_947441055.1 Cytophagaceae bacterium
CCTGCCTGCTGGCTTATTACTTGACGTTTAACTTTAACATTGCGAAAACCAGCTGAAATATTCCGGATAATGGCATGTGAGGCATCCGGAGAAATTGGATTAAGGTCTTCTGAATTTACAACAGTGTCGGCAAGGTCCAATTGAAGGCTTTGGCCGATCGCATTGAAAGAAAAAACGGAAAGTATAAAAACACTGAGTATATTTAATTTCATAGGCTATTTAGAAGTACTACAATAATAATAAACTTTTTCGAAAAAAAAAGACAAAAAATTCAATTTAAAAATTGAAAGACAGTCTTGAATAAGTTGAACCCCAAAACCAATACATTGGAATTGTATGCAAGAGCTTATTGCCCTTATCAAAGCTGCCAAAGCTAATTGCTTTTAATACAATTTAAACCTTGTGACTCAGCATGTTTTCTACTGCCAACAAGGAAGTATAATGTGTGAGGTCGTATTGACAAGGCACCAAAGAAATATAGCCATTTGACAAAGCAAATTCATCTGTGTCTTCGCCGGAATCCAAATTCAGAAACTTTCCAGTAAGCCAGAAGTAATCACGGCCTTGCGGATCTTTTCGGTTGATGAATTCTTCTTTCCAGCGTCCATGGGATTGGCGACAAACTTTGATTCCTTTATAGGGTCCGGTTTTGGCGGAACTCGGAAAGTTTACATTCCATGCGGTATGCTCAGGAAACTTCCCGTGCAAAGCAGAAGCCACGATGCTCCTTACAAATTCCCGGCATGGTTCGAAATCTGCGTCATGGTTATAATCGGCAAGCGAAAATCCTATGGATGGAATTCCTTCCATAGCTCCTTCCATAGCGGCCGACATTGTGCCAGAATAAATTACACTTACAGAACTATTGGTGCCATGGTTGATTCCAGAAAGTACTAAATCCGGCTGCCTGTCCTTGAGAACATAGTGCTTGGCAAGTTTCACGCAATCGACGGGAGTTCCAGAGCATTCATATGCCTCAAATCCCGGTAGTAGTTTTGACTTATCCAGACGGATGTGCTCGTGGATGGTGATGGCATGACCCATGCCTGATTGAGGAAGTGTCGGTGCTATGACTACAACTTCCCCCAAATCTTTTACAAAATCTACAAGCGATGCAATTCCTTTCGAAAAGATGCCGTCGTCGTTGCTTACCAGGATTAAAGGCTTGCTCATTTTTCTGATTTCAATCGGTTATATTCAATTACAATTTTCAGGAGGTCTTCCTGTGTTTCGGGATTCAGTTTTTGGGTAGACAGGTAGTTTTTTATTTCTTCCTTTTTGTCGGACAAATGATTCAGAAGTTCTTTTTTAGGGCCATTTACAATCCTCACATTCTTCTCCGGAAACATGATGTAATTCTCCTTTTGAAGTCGTGTTCGAGTAGAATAGTAAGTCCGAAAGGTGAAGTTGTCGTATTGTGGAACGGTTTCGGTTATCAGTATTTCCCGGCAAATAAGACTTAGGAATTTGCCCGAAAATATCATTTCGAAAAAACGATTTGGCTTAAAATCAGAATATGGGTGATATGGGAATGAATAAAAATACCGCTCATTTTCGCTGTTGGCATTGTCCCGGATATAGACCATCTGGATTTGGTTTGCACCGAATGTTTTCAACCGGTTTTCATCGTTGATCTGTACCAGATCGTTTTGGTAGTGCAAGCTCACCGGACCAAAAATTGTATCTTCTTCGTTGGTAACCAAATATCCTGGATTCCAGTCCTCAAGGTCTTGCTGGCTGCCTTGTGCATATCCGGAGATCGCAGAAACAAAGACAGAAATTAACAGGAAGAGGGATTGTCGAAGGCGCATTGCTTTTTGCCTGAATGAATATTATGGGCTTGCCCGCAAATGTAGCTTATTTTCGCCTTCAGGTGGATGACAGGATTAAATTCTACTTCTTAAGTAAAAGAATATGTCTCGCCAAAAATTCCAGTTCCGGATCAATTCCTTTTAAGCTTAAAGTAGGATCAGGGTGCATAAGTTTATAGTCTGGTTGAAGTCCACGAAACGGAATTTTACCCATTTCATGGTCTAAGAAATAAAGAGGAATGCTTACCCTTAGTTTGGTTTCCGGTAGGGTAATCGTGGGTGTAATAAGCGCATTGCAGCCTTTGGCGGCACCTCCACTTTCTTCTCCTGCCAGCTCAGCCCTTCCGGCTTTTCTTAATTTTGACGCTACATAGCTGGCTGAACTAAATGTACCTCCATCCATTAAAACAATTAATTTTCCTTTGAAGCCGTTTCGTTTTTGTGGCTTAAACCGAAATCGGGTAGAAATAATATCGCCTTCATTGGTACTTGTGTTTCGTGACCCTTTCGTATAATTGGGTAGCAATCGAAAAACAGCCATGCTGATTCTGGCCCTTAAGGAAAGGTCGCTTTTTCCATTAAATCCAATGCTTGACGACCGGCGAATAAATTTCATGGAGAATGTGTCTGCTAGGAGATAGGAGAGAAGTTCGTTTGCTTCAAAAAGGCTGCCACCTGCATTTCCACGAAGATCCAGAATCAGTGTTCTATACTTTCCTTTTTCAAGTTTTTGAAAAGATTTGGCATACCATCCCGACTTCCCTTTAAATTCAGAAACCCTTAGGCACGCAATAGATGGATTGCTGACAAGCACAGAAAGATCCCTGGAATTGCCGCCATTCAGAATCACACGGCTTGTTCGGTTTTTCTGTGGTCTGGAAATGCTTTTTCCTTGAGTCCTTAAGCTAAGAATGGTATTTCTGGTTTTTCCACTTGAATCCACAAGCATGGTTTCATAGTCATAACTAGGCCCTCGGATAAACAAATAGTAAGTAGGGAAGTTGAGCGACATGTGGTAGTTGCGGAAGGAATTGTGGTACCCATCTGAAGGTAGAATCTCCATCATGGAATTGGTGATGTCCTTCGAAGATTCCTGGTTGATGCTCGTGAGCCTGTCCCCAATTTTAATACTGGGATTGTCCGAACCATTAAAGCGAACGAAAAGGTTTTGATCGAAGCTGAAGACCTGGAGCGGAAATATTGGCTTAGGCTTTGCCTTTTGATAATACTTATAAAATGATTTTGAAGGAATGGCTGTGCTGTGTCCGCATCTCAAGGTCAATAATGTATGTCGTAGAAGTCGGAGGAATTGAAGTTCTTGTAAGGGCTTTTCTGCCGCATATCGGGCTATCTGAAATGCGGCAGAAACCGAATCTTTTCGTAATGGATCTATGCAGGCTGGGTGGTATTGAAGGACTTTTTCCTGCAACCACAGGATGTCCCGCTTCATGTCTGCCGGCTGAAAATAATTATCCGGATGTTGTGCTTTGGAAGATTGGATGATTGAGAAAATGGCAAAAAACAACAATGACCCATTCCAGGCCATTTGAATAAATCTCTTACTTTTCCATCTCAACATGAAGTTTAGGTTTTATGAATTTTATCTCCGCACATAGCAGAAAATGATTCATCATTTGGTTCCCAGAGTTCGATTTTTATCCCATTTGGATCCATAACCCAGGCAAACTTTCCATATTCAAACTCCTGCATTTCACCCACCGGCATTATCCCTTCAGCTTTTAGTTTTTCCAGCAGTAAACTCAAATTTTTCACCCGAAAATTCACCATGAAATCCTTTTCGGAAGGCTGAAAATACGCAGTATCCTTGCCAAATGGCGACCAAATAGAATATGCTTTTGCAGATGGATTATCGGAAGATCTCCATTCCAAGTTCGCACCATATTGGCCATCGGTTTTCAGACCTAAATTTTTCTCATACCATGCCATAGTTTCACCCGGATTATTTGCCTGGAAGAAAATTCCTCCAAATCCAGTTATTCCGTAGTCATTCATAACGCAAGGTTATCAATCCTTTCTGAATTTCTTTAGAATTTCGTTGATACCATCCAAAGTGTTTGTGGGTTGAAGACAGTTTTGTTTTAGGCAAACATAGGCCAGGGTTTCGTTCGTTTGGATGGACTTATGTTGAAAAGCGGGCAAGGTTGAAGCTGTTGCAGAACCCGCGATGGTAATTCCGGGAATGCCATGTTTTTCAGCATTTTTTCTGAATTCGTGGCATTCGGCGCCATAAATAACGAGGTCTGGTGCTGGAAAAAGCGAATTCAAAAGCAATTGTATCCACTGACTCATATAGCGAATGTCGCCTTTGATCATTGGCCTGACCGATTCAAGCATTTTTTCTGGTATTTCAAGAAATACATCTTCATGAAG
>CANETC010000209.1 GCA_947441055.1 Cytophagaceae bacterium
CTGCCGATCATGTGGTTGGAAAGGCCTGGTTTATCTGGTTGTCGATTGATCCAGACAACAGCTTTGTTTTAGACGGAATTCGTTGGAAACGGCTGTTTGATTTGATCGACTAAGATGGCGCCGTTTCTGGCTTGTTCCGCTTCTGCTTTCAGACTTTTATTGAAACTGGCACCAGGTTTTTCCTTTCCGAAAATGTTGGGAAATACCTGATGTCAGATTTTAAAGGCGCCGTTTATTAGAATTTTTCTATGCCGAACCAAAGGCTGGTATCTTCCATTTCGAGTTCGTTGGGAAGTTTTTCGCCATCCTGAAATTCAAGAGAATTGGCTTGGGTTTCGGTACAAATGTATTCCCGATGAGACTCAATTGCCTTGTTTACCAGTTCTTTATCGTTTCGGTTAAACAGGATTCTGATTTTGTCCATAACTTCCAAACCTGTGTCTTTTCTTTGGTTCTGAATTCGGTTGACAATATCCCTGGCAATGCCCTCCATCAAAAGATCATCGCTGAGTGAAAGGTCCAGTGCTACGGTAATTTCAAGGTCATTGGCTACAACCCATCCCGGAATGTTTTCAGAACGGATTTCTAAGTCATCGGCCTCAAGTTGAAATTTCTCTTCTTCTACCAGAATCTCCAGTTTGCCCTGAGTTTCATACTGGATAATTTCTTCTTGTGACATTTTAGCCACAGCCTCGCCGAATGCTTTCAGCTTTGGCCCCAGTGATTTTCCCAGCTTGCGGAAATTGGGTCGGGCAGATTGTTCTACCAGCCCTGCCGTATTTTCGATGTACTCCAGATTGCGGATGTTCACTTCAGACAGAATCAACTCTTCAATTTGTTCCATTCGCTTTCTGAAGGTTGGCGAAACAACCGGAATCAGCATTCGGCCTAAAGGTTGCCTTACCTTTAGCTTGTGGTTTTTTCGAAGCGAATGCACCAAAGAAGATGTCCTTTGGGCAAGTTCCATCGCGGCCTCCAGCTCAAGGTTTTCCATTGCTGGATTATATTTTGGAAAAATACTCAGGTGAACAGAATCTGCCGCAGCAGATTTTTCATTTCCAGAAAGCGCTTTATACAACCATTCTGAAAAGAAAGGCGCAATTGGCGACATCAACCTGGAAACGGTACTCAGGCATTCGTGGAGGGTTTGATAGGCCGCAATTTTATTTTCGTTCAATTCACCGCGCCAGAACCGTTTCCGTCCAAGCCTTACATACCAATTCGAAAGTTGGTCGGCCACAAAATCCTGAATGGCTCTTCCTGCTTTTGTCGGCTCATAATCTTCATAACAAGCATCCACTTCTTTTACCAAAGAGTTGAGCTTGGATAAAATCCAGCGGTCAGTTTCTATGAGTTTGTCGGCAGGAAGATGTGGATTTTGACCTGCCCGGTAGCCATCGATGTTGGCGTAAAGGGCAAAGAAACTATAGGTATTGGCAAGAGTTCCGAAGAATTTATTTCTCACCTCGGTAATTCCTTCAAGGTTGAAACGCAGATTGTCCCAGGGATTGGAATTGGTAATCATATACCAGCGCACAGGGTCTGGTCCATATTTCCTTAAGGCATCAAAAGGGTTGATTACATTCCCCTTTCGCTTGCTCATTTTCTCGCCATCCTTGTCGAGTACAAGTCCGGTGGAAACTACATTCAGAAAAGCTGGACTAAGATTTCCAGCGATTTCAGGGTCATCACTCAACATACTTGCAATGGCATGAAGCGTAAAGAACCAACCTCTGGTTTGGTCAACTCCTTCGGAGATAAAATCAGCCGGAAAATTCTTTAAGAATGTGTCTTTATTCTCAAAAGGAAAATGCCATTGTGCATATGGCATGGCACCGGAATCAAACCAAACATCAATCAGGTCAGTTTCACGAATTAAAACTTGTCCGCTTTTCGAAACAAGATAAATTTTATCCACATAAGGCCGGTGCAGATCGAAGTTTCCTGCTTCTACCGCAGCTAAAAATGCGGTATTGGCCTCAGATTGTTCTGTATTTAGATTTGCTGAATTTTGCGCTGCCTCAACTTCAGATTTTAACTGGGCAATGCTGCCGATGCAAATTTCTTCGCCGGCATCATTTCTCCAGATTGGTAGAGGTGTTCCCCAATATCGGCTGCGGCTGAGGTTCCAGTCTACCAGATTTTCCAACCAATTGCCAAAACGGCCTGTGCCAGTACTTTCCGGCTTCCAATTGATTTGTTTGTTGAGGGCAACCATTTTGTCCTTCACAGCGGTGGTACGAATAAACCAGCTGTCAAGTGGATAGTAGAGAATTGGTTTATCGGTTCTCCAGCAATGTGGGTACGGGTGCTCAAATTTCTGGACATTGAATGCCCTGTTTTCGGTTTTGAGTTTTATGCCAATCCGTTCATCCACAGAAAGGTATTTGTCTCGCCCCTGAAGACGCATGGCATCTTCTTTTTCTTCTTCGCTCAGGTATTGCTCTTTAACCGGTTCGAGGGCAAAGTCGATTACTTCTTTTACAAACCGGCCTTGGCGGTTTACCAAAGGCACAGGTTTTCCGTCTTCATCTTTTACCAGAATGGCTGGAATCCCGTGCTGCTGGGCAACCCGGAAATCGTCGGCTCCGAAAGTTGGGGCCGTATGGACAACGCCTGTTCCATCTTCTGTGGTAACAAAATCACCGGTAATTACCCTGAATGCTTTTCCTTCCGGCTGAACATAAGGCATGAGCTGCTCATATTCAATGCCTTCCAAGGCAGCGCCTTTCCATTCTCCAATTACCTTCCATGGTATGATTTTATCACCTGGTTTGAAAGAATCAAATTGAAGGTCTTTCCCAGCTTCAGGAAAATAAGCGGATAATCTTTCCTTCGCACACAGCACCGATATGGGCAGATGTGTGTAAGGATTAAAGGTTCGGATTAGTTGATAATCAATATTTTTTCCAAGAGTGAGTGCCGAATTTGAAGGAAGTGTCCAGGGAGTGGTTGTCCATGCAAGGATGAAAACCTCTGCATCTGAAATGCCAAGCAAAGCGGCTGATTTTTCACCAGGCAATACCTTAAATTGGGCTACGATGGAAGTATCTTTTACATCCCGATAAGTGCCCGGTTGGTTGATTTCATGTGAACTAAGTCCAGTACCGGCCGCCGGTGAAAAGGGCTGAATGGTGTAGCCTTTGTATAATAAGCCTTTGTCGTATAGTTTCTTAAGCAGAAACCAAAGCGATTCTATATACTCGTTTTTGTAGGTGATATACGGATCATCCAGATCCACCCAGTAGCCCATCATTTCTGTGAGCTCATTCCATTGATCGGTGAATTTCATCACCGCTTCTCTGCATTTGAGGTTGTATTCCTCTACTGAGATTTTCTTTCCGATATCGTCCTTGGTGATGCCCAATTCCTTTTCCACCTGAAGTTCGATGGGAAGACCATGCGTATCCCAACCGCCTTTCCTTTTTACCTGACGGCCTTTCAGGGTTTGATAACGGCAGAAAATATCTTTAATGGTGCGGGCCATCACATGGTGAATGCCGGGAGTGCCATTGGCTGAGGGTGGTCCTTCAAAAAAGGTATAAGGTTCAGCACCTTCTCTTGAGCTTATGGATGCTTCAAATACGCTTTCTTGTTTCCACCAAAGTAGAATTTCATCGGAGATGGCATGGAAATCAAGATTGCCGGGTTGCGGATATACACTCATTGGAAGATGGAATTTTGCCTAATACCTGAAATTTCAGGGATGCAAAATTAGGCAAAAGGCCGGAAAACCCGGCACGGATTCATTTGCTCAGAATTTGATTTCCGTTGACTGATAATCAAGTGATTCCAGAATGAGTTTGCAGGCGAAATTAATTTCTTCTTCGGAGATGGTGAGGGGAGGAGCGATTCGAAGTGCAGTGTTGCAATGCAAAAACCAGTCTGTGATAAGTCCATGACTGAGGCAATACCGAATCGAACTCATTACTTTTTCGAAACTTCCCAATTCAAGTGCCATCAACAAACCTGCTGACCGTAATTCAATTATTTCGGGATGTTTAAGAAGTGAATGGAATAAATTCACTTTTGAATTTACAGAATCGATCAACTTGTTTTCCAGAATAAATTCCAAACCAGCCAGAGACGCAGCGCATGAAAGCGGGTGGCCACCAAAAGTTGAAATATGGCCAAGCACTGGGTTATGGCTTAAGGTTTCCATCAGTTTGCTCTTGGCAGCAAAGGCCCCGATTGGCATTC
>CANETC010000210.1 GCA_947441055.1 Cytophagaceae bacterium
AACAAGTCCAGCACCAAGAATGGATAAAGATTGGCCAGAAGTCATTTCTGAGCCTTTATCAACTACCAGCTTGCGGGCAAGGAGCGTTATGGACCAAAACAGAAAAAGAGACGAGAACGCCGAACAAAGTACAGAAACCATGTTGACCCAAAAGGCAACCTGAGTTACATCCGAACCAGCCAGCAAAGAAAACATTCGTCCCACCAAAAGGAAAAACGGTGCACCCGGAGGATGGGGAACCATCAATTTGTAACTTACTGCGATAAACTCGCCGCAATCCCAAAAACTTCCGGTCGGTTCGACGGTTGCTGTGTAGGTATAAGTTGCGATGACGAAAACAATCCAGCCGAGGAGGTTGTTGAGTTTTTTGAAGGAAGACATCTTCTAAATTGAATCTAAAATTTCTGAAGCAAAGCCAATCATCCAGAGATTTCTGGATTTGGAGAGGCAAAACTATGGAAAAACAGGGCTTGACCAAGTTTTCATATCCAATATGAAATTCGGATTTGTGAATTAGACGCGCAATTACGAATATGCAAGCCTTATGAACAGGAAAGAATCAAGCTTTCGTCCCGCCAAAAACCTAAAATGGTTTTTCCAATCCTTTTCTGTTTTGTTGGTTTTGATTTCCTGTTCCGGCCTTGAATCTGATCAAAAGCAAGCATCAAATTCTCCGAATCCTCAAGCAAAGACCGGCTTTGAAGAAATCCCGTCCTGGACCGGCACCTTTCAGGATACTTTGCCTTGCGATGATTGCCCAGGACAACTTACCTGGCTCACAATTGAAAAGTCAGGAGTATATTCAAAATCCACAACAAAACTTGGGTATGATGATGTTTTCTCCAATACCTCCTCGAGTAAAGGAAAGTGGACATTCAATCCTGAAAAGCAAATAATTGCTTTAGACTCGGCCGTAGAAAAAACCTGGATTGGTTTTCAACCCTCTGGAGATTCAATATTGGTTCTCTGCGATCGAAACGGAAGTCCAATAGAAAACGGGCGTTGGTTTTTGCACCGAAGAGGTGGAGGCGATAGTTTGGGTAATCCCTAAGAATTACTCGAAAGAAAAATCAGTCCTTTCTAAATTTCTTCTCTGGCAATCTGCTGTATTCGCCCCTTTCATGCGCCCTGGATGCGAAGAAATTAAAAATCAATCCGATAAAAATAAATGAGAAAACAACCTGCCCAAGGACGAGAACTCTGGCAATTGGGTGGACTGGTGTAATATCCCCGTAACCCACTGTTGCAGATGTGATGAAACTAAAAAAAACGGCGTGAAGGCTCGAATCAAATCTCATTGAGAAAAAATGGAGGAAATATTGGTCTCCAATCAAATAAACCACCGCAAAACCAATGCTGATCTCCATAAAATTAACAAATAGGGTGATCAATGAACGCCGGAAAGAAATGGTGGGAGAAAACTCGAAGGATAAAAAGATGAGTGAAGTAAGATACAGCATGGTTTCCAGGATAAGGTAAGAAACCAAGAAAACAAAAAATAAATGGGGCTCAACCGAAGAAAACAAGACCAAGACGGGAAGCGACAATTTGAATAAAATATACAATTCAGTGGCCAGGCGCCTGCCCAAAAAACCACCTATTTTTCCACCGAAGTGCCTGATGTACAATCCTGGAAAAAGAAACTGAACCGAAACCAGAAACAAACGAATAAGCCTTTCCAGACCAAAATCCCGATAACCCTTGTTCCTCCAAACCCGATGCACATTGATAATTTGAAGTTTGATTTCCGGATGCACACTTTCATTGGACCGGACGAATTCGTTGCCCATGAAAAGGGTTTTTAAAAAATTTAAAATCATCAGTCGATTCAAGTTCTGGTTAAAGATGCAAGGCGCTTTTTCGAAAAATTGCTCATTACAAAATACAATAAGTTCCTTGTGAATTAAAAAGGTTTAGTATCAATACATGCTATGCGGTATACTTGTAAATCTTTCAAAAAATTCCATTGGAAACCTTGCACAAACTGCTTTTCTACCTACTCGGCCTCGCCTTTTTGAGTTCCTGCTCAGGCAACGACATTCTAACCCACATTCCAGAGGATGCCGGCGGAGTAATTGTGGTTGATTTTAAAAAGCTGGCCATGCAGTCATTTGACCCAGCGACTTTGTTTTCTGCGGAAACGAAAGGAAATAATCCCAGCAAAAATTACCTAGAAAAATCCGGAATCAATATTTTTTCAAAAGCGGCTGTTTTTTTCAAAAAAGAAGAAGAATTGCAGAGCCGATTTTATTTTGTTTTGCCAATAACAGACCAAAGTAAATTCAGAAACTTCTGCAAGAAAAACGCCGAATTTTCCGAGGACAAAGCCAAAGGTGAAAACTGGATTTTCAATTCAAATTCCAGGATTATGATTGGCGATAAGTTTGCCATTGGTGTTTATGAATCCAATGGTCTTGATGGCGGTCCGGCTGCAGATCAAATAGAATCGCTCCTTGACCTGAGCGAAGAAAATTGTTTAAAAACCAAAAACCCCAGGTTTAAGGAATTGCTGAGCGCTGGAAATGGAATTGGCTATTGGCTTAATTTGAATTTCACCGAATCAGAAGCCAATCAAATTCTACCTCAAGGTATTTTGAAAGGAGAACTCACCGGGAAATTAGAATTTCAAGAAGACCAACTTGCAATTGAAGGTACGATTTTCAGTTCAGATTCTGCAAAAGCCCTCCCCTTCCTGGGTGGCAACCTGAAACCTGCATTTATAGCAAGCATCAACCAGATTCCAAACTGCATTGCGGCAAGTGCGGTGAGTTTCGAAGTGAATTCCGTGTTGAAAACTCTCTCTGAAAGCAGTTATATGGTTTTGGGAAATGCCGTACTCGCTGGCCTTGGAATTTCGCAAAACGAAATTGCTGAAACCTTATCTGGAGAAGTTGCCATCAGCCTTCACGAAGGATCCGGATCACAAGACAATCTTCCGGAAATGAAAATTCTGATTGCCCTTAAAAAACCGGCTAATGAACTTCTGGCAAAAATAAGTCAGATGAGGACCATTAGTCCGATTGGAAACAATTCTTATTCCATCCTTTCAATGCCCGGATACAAAATCACCTGTAAGCCAAGCCATTTGGAAATCGGCATTGAATCGCCCGAAAATACCAGCAAGAATGGCGAAGAAATGGCGGGCATTTTACCAGTAAATCAATCGCAAATAGCTGCCTGCATTAACTTTTCGAAACTGGGCCGAACAATTCCATCCGGTGAAACAAGCGAAAGAGCAATTTCACTTTCAACACTTTGGAAAAGTTGTAGCTTCAACATCTCTGAATCAAAAAATGGCACCAATGATTTTTCAGTTCGATTTCAAACGACTGGAAAAGAACAAAACGCTTTATCTGCCATTATGAAAACAATTGACCTCCTTTCAAAACCTGTGTTGAACAGGTCAAATAAATCAGAGGACTTACCTTTGTTTTGATTTCATCAAGAAAGTCCCGAAACTTGGGTTCTGTTTTTTCGCTAAATGAGGATGATGCCCCGCTGTTGCTGGGTGGATTATCTTCCGGAATTCCGGAATTTGAAAGCAGCTGTTAAAGCTGCTTTTTTTATTGGTTTTTGGCAAGGCTGGAATTTATCCGGCAGCTAAGTTCTGGCTAATCAATATCATTTTTAAAAACTCAATCTCAACAGAAATTGAACCCATGCATCCTGCCATTTTTGAAATAGTTCCTGAAAATCAAATTCCCGTAAGCACCATTGAAAACTCGCGAGAATTAGAAATTGCCCTGGAAATACAAATTGCCCACATGCTGATTCACGAGACCGAAAAGCTATGGCAGGTTTTATACCGGCTTGATGTTTCCGAGAAGAAGGTGAGGGAATTACTTCAGAAAAACCCGGAAACGGTATGGCCACAAGGAATCACCAAATTGATATTAGAAAGAGAAGAGGAAAGACAGAAATGGAGGGAAGTTTATAAGTCAAACTCAGGCTCAAAGCCTTCCGGTGAAAATCAGCCAGAACATAGGCGATAACATCAGCAATGCGAGAAAGAGTCCGGAAATCATCATAGGCTTTTTAAGGGCTACGCGTACTTCTTCAGGGTAATAAAAGAGAATTCTTAATTTGACGGTTTTCATTTTAATCATCAAAAGTGCCGTTGCTGAAATCAGCAGGTAAAATATAATCTGATTATAATTAAT
>CANETC010000211.1 GCA_947441055.1 Cytophagaceae bacterium
GGCAGCAGAACCAGTGACAGCCAGAATGAACCGGGAGGAAATCGGCAAACTTGCAGACCGCACCAGAAAGGCGATGGAAAAGGCCTCTCGTGATATGGATTTCATTGAAGCGGCCAGGCTGCGTGATGAAGTAAAAGGCCTTGAGCAGTTGTTGGCGTCGTAGGTTCATGTGTTTGTTGTAGAGACGCATAATTCCTACCACGATTAGCGTGGTTGTTTCGCTATTGTAGAGACGCAAAATCTTGCGTCTCCACGGATTGATCAATTGGAAAATACTGATTAATTCTGTCCTGCCACGATTCAGCGTGGTTGCGTCTCTACCGGAATGTTCACCGCTTTCTCGGGGATTTTCAAATCTGCACCAAGAACCAGCACCATTTTTTGGGCATCCTGATTGCAAAAAAAGAAGAGCCGAATTCCAAGAAAAAGTAATTACCGAAACTGAAATTTCAGGCTACAAAAGGCTTTCAAAACTCATATTTTGAGGTTTCCTTTGGGGCTTACTTGACCCATTGTTCATGGTTGATTTTCTTCAAGGGAAAATAATTCAGGTGGAACCTGCGTTTTTGGTGATTGCAGTTGGTGGAATCGGGTTTACTATGAGAATTTCATTGAATTCCTTTTCCGAACTCAAAGACAAAAAGGACGAAATTGTGATCCATACCTATTTGCATTATAGCCAGACAGATGGCATGTCTTTGTTTGGTTTTTCAAACCGAAAAGAGCGTGGCCTGTTTTTGCACCTGATTTCTGTAAACGGCATTGGTCCCGGAACTGCATTGGTGGCTTTGAGTTCTTCGAACCCAGATCAGTTGATGCAATCCATTGTGCAATCCGATGTGCGCGCAATTCAGGCCCTGAAAGGAATTGGTCCAAAAACCGCGCAGAGGCTGATCCTCGAATTGAAAGATAAAATCAGCAAGGAAATCGGCGCTGCCACAGTAGGAACAAAAGCTACCGGCGCTCCTTCCAACAACATGGAAGACGCACTTTCTGCATTGATGACACTGGGAATTCCGCGCCCGACCGCAGAAAAATCCCTAGAGGCCATTCTGAAGCAGGCAGATAAAACTTACACAACCGAAGAACTGATAAGAATGGTGCTTCAAAGAAGCCATTAATGCATTTTTTTGAATCATGAATCTGAGCCCAATCTTTAATATCCCTTCGGAAAATTGTTTGAATTATTTGAATGTCAGGCGATTCGCAAACGGCAGTGGTGGTCTCTTTGTACCTGTTTCTACCCAATACCCATAAATCCCTAAGTTAAGTCCGCCTTGTTGTTCTGTAAATTGTCAAAAATCAGTCTTCAAAAAAGCATTTCAGGAACCGCTCTGTGGTTTCTGTTCTTGGTTTTTGCAGGCTTTTCTGCCCAAGCGCAGGGATTTTTGGATGATGACGACAGCACGAAAACCAAAGAATATAAACCGGGCGTAAAACCCAATTTTCGTATTGGCGATCGATTCGGGGACAAGTTTTCCAATCCACCAACCCGTTCGCCGCTTTTCCTCGAAGACCCCGATAACATAAAAACCAAGGTGGAAGTCGATTCGTTGACCAAAACCTACACGATTTATGAGAAGGTTGGAAACCTGGATTATCGCCCGGTAACCTCCATGACTTTCGAACAATACGAGAAGTACATGGAAGCCAAGCTTCAAAAGGGTTACATGAAGGCCAAATCGGATGGAGCCAATGCTGAAAGTCCCACCACCGGAAAATCCTTGATTCCCAAAATTTACTTATCCCCAATGCTGGACAGGATTTTCGGGGGTAATTTCATTGACATTCGACCCAACGGATCTGTGATGCTGGATTTTGGCGGTCAATACCAGAAAGTGGCAAACCCAAATGTGCCCATTCGGCAACAGAGTTTCGGCAACTTTCAGTTCGATCAGCAAATCAATGTTTCGGTCCAGGGAAAAATAGGGGAGAAGTTGAAAATGAACCTCAACTATGACACCAAGGCCGCATTTGATTTCGACAACCAGATCAAACTGGATTACTCCGGAAAGGACCACGAAATCATTCAAAAACTGGAGGCTGGAAATGTGAGTATGCCACTCAGTTCCACTTTGATTACCGGTGCACAGAATTTGTTTGGGGTAAAGACAACCATGCAGTTCGGTAAGTTGAAGGTTACTGCGGTTGCTTCTAACCAAAGGGGAAAAGCAAGCAGATTGAAATTGAAAGGTGGTGTTTCAACCCGTGAATTTCAGGTGGCGTGTAATCAGTATGAAGCAAACAAGCACTTCTTCCTCAGCCAGCAATTCAGAAACAATTACGAAAAAGCCCTCAGAACCATACCTCTGATTACTTCCGGACTCAACATCACCCGCGTGGAGGTTTATGTAACCAACCGCGCTGGAAATACCCAGTCGCTTCGAAATGTAATTCCGCTTTTGGATCTTGGAGATGCGAGTCCGTACCGCGGCACCTGGAAAAAGTCAGGCATTCGAACCACCGATCCTGCCGACAACAAAAGCAACAGCCTATACCAAACTGTGCTCGGAAAAGGTCCTTCGCTTTTGAGTGGCGACAATGCCAAAGCCGTACTTGAAGGCATGGGTTTGCAGCGAAGCATCGATTATGAATTTTTGAAAGGCGCGCGCAAGCTTGTGCAGGACAAAGATTTTAAAGTGCAAAAACAGTTGGGTTACATTTCCCTGAATTTTGCGCTTCGCGATGATGAGGTTCTGGGCGTAGCCTACGAATACAGCTACAATGGCATCGTTTACAAAGTCGGGGAGCTTCAGGAAGATTACGCCGTCCGCACTGAGTCGGATATGGTGATTCTGAAACTCCTGCGTCCGGCTGTAATCAATACCAAATTGCCGACCTGGGATTTGCAAATGAAGAACATTTACAACCTGGGAACTTCCCAGATTGGTGCCAATAATTTCCAGCTCAGGGTAATTTACCGGGACGATGCCACCGGGGTTGATAATCCCGCAATGCCTACAGGTTCTGGTGTAAATCTTGAGGACAAGCCCTTGGTTCAGGTTTTTAACCTCGATCGATTGAATCCGGCCAATGAGCTTCAACCGGATGGAAACTTCGATTTTGTGGAAGATGTAACCATCGATTCCCGAAATGGTCGGATTATGTTTCCTGTCCTCGAGCCATTTGGTGCAACGCTTGAAAAGCAATTTGTCTTCCCGGATGAAATTCAGAAGGCCGACAAATATGTTTTCCGCGATTTATACCGGCTTACCCAAGCCGATGCACTTCAGGCCGCCAACAAAGCCAAGTTTTTTATCAAGGGCAGAATGGAAGGCGCTTCCTCCTCAGACATCAGTTTGCCGGGTGTGAACATTGCGCCCGGTTCGGTGAAATTGTATTCCGGATCAAATCTCCTCACACCTGAACAGGATTACACCATTGATTACAGCCTTGGAAGGGTTAAAATTATCAATACAGGCCTGCTTACTTCTGGTCAGGATCTGGAAGTTGAATTTGAGCAGGCAGACCTATTCTCCTTTCAGCAGCGTTCCTTTTTCGGTTCCCGTTTTGATTATGCCTACTCCAAAAACATCAATCTGGGTGGTACTTTTCTTTACTTGAATGAAAGGCCCATTATCAGAAGGGTTCAGGTGGGAAGCGAGCCTTCTCAAAATGTAATGGTCGGAGTGGATGCCAATTACAAATCTGACAGTAGGCTGATTACCAAGATTATAGATGCCCTGCCGTTGATATCCACCAAGGAAACTTCAACCATAACTGCGTCCATGGAGTACGCCCGGCTTTTTCCAGGGACGAATAAATTTGTGGATGCCAGTGGAAAGGGAATTTCTTATCTGGATGATTTTGAAGGTGTGCGAACGCCTTACACAATGGGCGGACAAGCCACGCGCTGGAAACTTCCATCTGTTCCTCAGGGTTTTGAAGGCAGCGGATATCGGCTAGCTGATACGGCAACCTGGCGACAAATCAATTTCAGAAGGGCAAAAACAGCCTGGTATATTGTTGATAATCTGTTTTATAGGGCCTCAGGCGGAGTGAAGCCAGCCAACATCGGACCGGAGGATGCGAAGCTTCATTACTCCCGCGCAGTTGGACCACAGGAAGTGTTCCGCAACCGGGACCTCAATGCAGTAAACCTAAATGAAACCGTTTTTGATGTTGCCTATTATCCGGAAGAAAGGGGAC
>CANETC010000212.1 GCA_947441055.1 Cytophagaceae bacterium
ATCACCCCCCCGGAGTGATAAATTTATTCCAGGATATAAGCCTGAATATCGAACTTCAGGAAATGACCTCACCCCGCTTTTTCTGGATTTTTCATCAGAACCAAGATAAAAATTATAAAGAACTTTTTCTGCTTCTCCCGAAGCCATTGGGGTAACTGCCTGGCTGTTTTCAAACCTAACCGTGTAGTTGTGTCCAATGCTTCCACCTGTATCAGGCTTTTCGCCAAATCGCTTTGCATGCAAGCTGGTCAATGGGTGCCTGTCGGCTTTTTTTAATTGGTAAGTAATCTGCTGTTTTTGAAGCCAGATTCGATGACTTCCAATCTGCGCTCTAAAATTGAATTGTTCTGGCCACTGCCCTTCATTACGGATAAATGCAGGCCGATTTGCTTCCAGATTGCCGGATAGCAGAAAGAAGGTTAGGGTAAAAACAATTTGAAAAACCCTGATGCATTTTTCAGAAAATCGCATTGGGACAAAATTAGAAGGACAATCCAATCATGCAAGGATTGACGCAAGGAAAAAAACAATCACTTCATCATGAATGCACTTTGCCTGGCTAAACTCACTCCAAAGGTCAATGTGAATGAACTGTTGAAATAAGTTCCGATGTCGAGATTGGTTTGGTAGGTGCCTTTGATTGGGTCGTTTTTGATGTTGGGGTTATAAACATCCAGATTTGTAGTAATCAGGTCGCTTGTATTCACTATGCCGTGAAAATATCTCACATCAGCAAAATACCAGCGGTCCAAGAAAAACCATGTGACACCCGTTCCTACAAGTATACCCAAATCATCCCGTTTAATGTCGTTTCTGACATTGCTCTTTTTCGATCCATTCTTATATGTGGCATGGAGGATTCCCGAGTAATCAGGTCCTCCAAAAACATAGGGTCTTACCTTTCCGCCACCATTGAGCATGCCCTTAAAAATGATGGGAATTTCCAAGTAACCGACAGAAAAACTTTTAAGCTCAGATTCCGTTGCTTCAATGTTGAAATAGTCTGCCCTGTTTCCCCTTTGTGTATAAAGCAAATTGATTTCAAATTGAAATCTTCTCTGCTTAGCGGATCGGATACTGAGAAAACCACCAGCAGAAAATCCGAATTTCGGTTTTTTCATTCCATCAAATGGTCTGTCCCCTCGAAGAATGGACATATTTGGCCCTATTTTTGGCCCATATTCAATTTTGATTTGAGCCGTTGATTCATTGGAATAGAATGCAAAAAAGAGAAAAGCCAGTAAAAGGCCGGATAGGGTTTTCATTAAATCTAATTTCCTAAATGATAGGCTTTGCATTTTGAGAGGGACAAATTGAATGAAAAAAGGGCTAAACAGCAAATTTTATAAAGCAGACTTGTTACCCGATGCACCTTGCAAAAATTCCAAGGGGGAGTTTCCGCCCATGTAAGTCCTCCATGTATAGTTCTCCAGCAGAATTTTCTGCCTGTGGAAAATAGGTATTTACTAGATTTAAGGCAATCAATGGAGATAATCCCATCGAATAAAGGTTCAGGATGAGGCAGTAATTTTCTTTTTCCAAAAGGGCTGCACATGAGGAAAGCAGTTCAGAAAGTTTTTCTTCTAATATCCATTTTTCTCCGTCTGGACCTCTGCCATATGCTGGCGGATCGAGAATGATGCAATGGTATTTGCTCCCCCGCCTTTCTTCTCTTTTTACAAATTTGAGTGCATCATCCACAATCCAGCGGATTCCGTCAAGGCCGCTCGCCTCCATGTTTTCTCTGGACCAGCCAACCACCTGTTTTACAGCATCCAGATGGCTTACTTGTGCCCCTGCCGCCCGGGCAATCACAGAAGCGATTCCTGTGTAGGCAAACAAGTTTAATACCTTGGGTGCAGCGCCAATCAAGCTCGAAATTCGGTCCAGTTCTGAACACATAAAATCCCAATTGGCCGCTTGTTCAGGAAATATGCCTACATGTTTGAAAGAGGAAAGCGATAGCTTGTATTGAATCAGAATTTTATCCCGTTGGTACTTGCAGATCCATTTTTCTTTCATGCCGGGTTTCAAAATCCAATTGCCCGATTCGGCATTGCCTTTTGATCGATTAAAGATGGCATCACTCATCTTTTCCCATTCGGATTCCGGCATGGCACTTGGCCATATTGCCTGTGGTTCAGGTCTTCTCAAAATAAATTTTCCAAACCGTTCCAGCTTTTCTCCATTTCCTGTATCCAGGAGTTCGTAATCCGGCCAGGGTTCGGGCTTGAGTTGGGTAATCATTTTATTTGTTTTCAATCGATTGAAGGAAGTCCATAACCAAAGCAGCAAATTCTTGTGGCTTTTCTGCCTGAACCCAATGGCCGGCTCCGTTTATGGTGGCAATTTGGGCATGGGGAAATCTAAGTCTGATGCCTGCTTCATCTTCTTCCCGGATGTAACGGCTATTTGCACCACGAACAAAAAGTGCAGGCACGGAAACCGGTACAATAGGTTCCGGGTTCTCTCCAATTGTTTCAACGGCTTTTTCAAGCACAGGCAGGTTGATTCTCCAGGCAAATTTTCCGTCTTCTTTCCGGTATAAATTTTTAAGCAAAAACTGCCTGACATCTTCTTCCTCGATATGGGTCGCCATGGCTTGTTCTGCCTCGGCCCTGCTTTGAGAATGTTCGATATCCACGGCTTTTAGTCCGGCAATTACATTTTGGTGATGGGGCTGGTAAAGTCGCGGGGCAATATCTACAACCACCAGTCCTGCGAGTCTGTTTGGAAATTCGGCCGCAAATCTCATGGCAACTTTTCCACCCATGCTGTGACCGATGAGAAAAAACTTCTCTATTCCTCGCTGGTCTGCAAACTGTCTTAGGTCTTCAACGAGCTCGTAATACCCAAAATCCGGGCTATGAGGTGAGCGGCCATGGTTGCGCTGATCTGGAAGAAAAACCCGGAACTTTTCAGAAAATTTCTTGCTCACAGTCAGCCAATTTTCACCCGAACCGAAAATTCCATGGAGGATAATTAGGGGCGGGCCTTCGCTGAATTCCCGAAAATGAAGCTGTAAACTCATCTTGCAAAGCAAACGGATTCCGAACTAAACTGGCAATTTTTCACATTCAATTGTATTCGTATTGTGCATCCTTGTTCTAAATCCGTTTAATTGAGCCCTCAAATTAACCAAGCATTTGTGAACGCCGAAAATCCGGAAATTACCATTCTTATGCCCTGCCTCAATGAGGAAGTCACCATTCGGGTTTGTGTGGAAAAGGCATTCAAAGCCCTTAAATCTATGGACATTGCCGGGGAGGTTTTGGTGGCAGACAATGGCAGCACTGATCGATCCGTTTTGATTGCAAAGGAGGCGGGTGCCCGGATTGTAATGGTAGAAAATAGTGGATATGGCTCCGCAATTGCAGGTGGCGCTGCGCAGAGTAAGGGGAAATTTATCCTCATGGGCGATGCGGATGACAGTTATAATTTTTTGGAAATCGAGGCATTTGTCAAGGCCTGGAAAAACGGTGCTGAATTTGTAATGGGCAATCGTTTTTTGGGAGGAATTGAACCAGGCGCAATGCCATTTTTGCACCGCTGGCTTGGGAATCCGGTTCTCTCGTATATCGGCAGGCTGTTTTTTTCGTCCTCTTTCGGTGATTTTCACTGCGGCATGCGGGGCTTTACCAGAGAGGCATTTGATAAGATGGAACTCATTTCACCCGGAATGGAATTTGCGTCTGAAATGGTGGTGAAAGCTTCTTTATTGGAAATTTCTTCGGCCGAGGTACCCGTTCGCTTGTACAAAGATGGCCGGGGTGGTCCATCGCACCTCAATACCTGGTCGGATGGCTGGAGACATCTCCGGTTTCTGATGCTTTTCAGTCCCAGATGGGTATTTTTCTATCCCGGATTATTTTTTGTTTTCCTGGGTTTGATGTTCAGCAGTTTATTGATTCGCTCTGTTTTGCCATTTCAATCCCTGAAACTTGATATTTCCACTTTGCTTTATGCCAATGGACTTGGTTTGATTGGGTTTCAGTTGATTTCAATTTACCTGCTGAGTCAGGCCTTTGCAAGGCGGGAAGGTCTCATCATGCAATCAGGCATCAGTTTGGATTGGTTTA
>CANETC010000213.1 GCA_947441055.1 Cytophagaceae bacterium
TTTGAGTTCAAAAAAATCCATCACCTGATCCAGCATTTGCCGGTGCTGGCCTGTTAAACAAACCTCAACGATAAACTTTTCGGGTAAGGCTTTTAAGGCCATTACAACCGGTGCCATTTTAATTGCTTCTGGCCTGGTACCGAAGACCAGCAATATTTTTTTCAAGCGCTTAAATATTCTGTAAACAAGCGCAAATCTACACCGAAATTTCAGTGTAAGCAAATTAGAAGTGAAGGTATACCGAGTTTATAATCAATAGATTATAAATAAAAACATGCCATTAACCAGAGACGAAAGAATTCCTATTTTTTCGGAGGCGGTGGATTCCTTCTTTGCTGAGGCGCTGCTCCACCTTCCCTTGGCGGACCTGATGCAGCAGGATTGGGATTCCTTTTCTTCTTTTTCTTGTTCTTATTCTTGGAGAACTTCTTATCGAGGGCAATGAGATCCTCGTTTTTCACTTCAGTTTCTGCTTCAATCTGAGAAATTTCTTCCTCTTCGGTAAGTGCTGCAGGTTTCTGTCCTTTTTTGTTTTGCTCCAGGATATGGTTTACCCGTTCAATATCGACCTGGTACCAATTGCTGTCGTCGCCGCCATATGCAAACCACATCAGCTTACGGAAAATATCGGTTTTCTGAAGCCGGGCATAGCCTTTTTGAGTCTGCAAGTCCCGCTCTACTTTTGGAATATCCTTCAGTTCGTGGAGGTAAGTCTCCAGTTCATAATTGAGGCAACACTTCAGGCGGCCACATTGTCCGGAAAGCTTGGTCGGATTGAGAGATAAATTCTGATAACGGGCGGCAGAGGTTGCCACTCCCTTAAAATCTGTAAGCCATGTAGAGCAGCACAACTCGCGTCCACAGGTGCCAATGCCGCCGATGCGGCCAGCTTCCTGCCTAAGGCTAATTTGCCGCATATCCACCCGAATCCGGAATTCGGATCCAAGCAGCTTAATGAGTTCGCGGAAATCGATGCGCTCATCTGCGGAATAAAAAAAAGAAGCCTTGCTGCCAGCTGCCTGGAATTCCACATCCGAAACCTTCATGGGCAATTTCAGGGAATGAACAATTTCCCTTGCTTTGTAAAGGGCGGGCAACTCGCGGTTGCGCGCTTCCTCATAGCGGGTAAAATCTTTGTCGGTAGCAATCCTGATAATTCCTTTCAATTCATCAAGGTTTGTTTTGGGGGCTTTTTTGCGAAGTTGAAGCCTGGCCATTTCTCCCTGAAGGGACACAAAACCGAGGTGATAGCCCGATCCTGTTTCCAGCATCACAGCATCACCTGTGTAAAGTCTGTTGCCTGTTTTATTCAGAAAAAACTCTTTGCGACCGGCTTTGAAACGCATCTCCACCAAATCACGGTATGGGTCACCGGCCCAATCGAGCACATCACCCAACCAGTCGGAAGAACTAAGAACATTGCATGCACCACCAGAGCATCCACTACAGGAAGATTTCCCGTCGCTACCGGATTTTGTGGAACATCCACCGCTGCTGCAAGATCCGCACCCCATAATTTATGAATAATTATCTACGCTGTAATTCCAGCGAAAGTCTGCAAAGATAGTTTGCAAACTCATAACGAGCACCTTGATTTTAGGAATAATGGCCAATCGCAGGCATAAGTTCCGCAAGCAACATCCGGCAGGCCTTCAAAACTGAGTCAAATTCGACCTCTGAGGCTGGAATTTCAGAGCGGTTGTGGTACTGAGAAACCAAACTTTCAAATGTACTCGAGACATCCCCGAAACGGGCGGGGTAAACTGTCAGAATATCGGACGCCAAATCTGCGGGATACGGATTCCAGCGGCCAAAATGATTGCCATTGCTGATGCAAACACAGGCGGTTCCGGTGGTGGCAGCCATGTGTACCGGACCCGATTCGTTTGAAACCAGAAGGCTGGCTTCCGCCATCAATTCCATGGATTGAGGCAAAGAAAAACGGCCGGCCAGGTTTTCAATTTCCGGAACATTCGCCAGAGCCAGAATTATGTTTGCCATTTCTGTTTCAGCCGGGGAACCAATGATAGCAAATCGAAGTCCGGGAATGCGCGATAATTCCTTCAGCAGGGCGGCAAATTGTGATTCGGGCCATCTTCTTTCGGCCGTACTTGCCCCGGGGGCAATCAATACCAAGGGTTTACGCTTTTTGGAAATCAGTGTAGATTGATGGAGATTTTTTACCTGGCCTGCCAGAGGAGCAATGCTTGCGAAGAAATCCCGGTTGCGATAAAATTCGAAACGGGCTGCCTTTCCTGTGTCTACAACTCGGGTGTAATTTGACAAGGAAATTCCCGATTCTAGTGCCGACATGTATTGACCCACAGAGGATGGGGTGATTTTTTCCCTGGCACCTGAAACCCGAACCACAGATTCCAGCCAGTATTGGCGGGTGTGTGAAGGATAAATCAGCAGATCAAAACCGCGGGATCTAATTTCACGCAGCACACGGAAACGATAAAAAATACTGTTGATAAACCGGGAACGGTCGATCCAGATAAACGAATCAAAAATTGCGGAATCAAGGTTTTCTGCCAATGCCGACAATTGCTGGTTTCCAGCATATGAAATGGCTTTTCCTGCAAAGGCAGGGTCGTTTTTGATGGCCGAAAAAAAAGGCCGACTCATCAAATAATCGCCAATTAAGTCAAGTCGGAAAATCAGAACTCCACCGCCTTTTTTTGCCGGAAAAAAATTGAGCAACACTTGGTCCAGCAACTCATAAGCCCATAATTTAAAGGGGTATTTTAAGCTGTAAATCAAGTGGGCAGGAAAGCGTTTCATTTCTTAGCAAAAAACCGGATTAACATTTTGAGCTCAATTCTTATTTTCCATAAGCGGCTTGTCCAATCAAGGCCTGATCGGTTTTGAACTCCGATGTAAAGTGGAATGAAATGGCGGGATAATAATCCTGAACAGACTTTAGATTTCGGAGTGTATCTGCCATAAAAACAGGACGATTTTCCTTGTCGTAACAGATGTAACGGCTTTTCATCCGAATAAAATTATCGAGCGCCGCCTTGTCTTCGGAAGTAATCCAGCAGGCTTTAGAATAAGCAACCGGATGAAAACTACAGGCGGCTCCATATTCCTGAAGCAGTCGGAATTGGATTACTTCAAACTGGAGTTCGCCCACAGTGCCAATAATCTTGATGCTGCCTAGTTCCTGGGTAAAAAGCTGAGCCACACCTTCATCTGTAAGCTGGCGAATGCCTTTTTCCAGTTGCTTTGCTTTAAATGGATCCTTGTTGATGAGTTCCCTGAAAATCTCCGGAGAAAAACTCGGTATTCCCTGAAACTGCATGTTTTCTCCTTCGGTGAGGGTATCCCCGATTTTAAAATTGCCGGTGTCATAAAGGCCTACCACATCGCCGGGAAAAGCCTCATCCACCACGCTTTTTTCGTTGGCCATAAACATGTTTGGATTGGCGAAACGAAGTTTTTTATCCAGGCGCGTGTGCTGGTAAAATTTATTTCTTTCAAATGTGCCTGAAACCACGCGGCAAAAGGCAATCCTGTCGCGGTGGTTCGGGTCGAGATTGGCGTGAATTTTGAAAATGAAACCAGAAAAAGGTTTTTCATCCGGTTTTACTTCTCTGGTGTCTGTAACCCGACTTCTGGGATACGGGGCGATTCGAACAAAAGTATCAAGCAAATCCTGCACCCCGAAATTGTTGATGGCAGAGCCAAAAAACACCGGAGCCAGATATCCGTCTCGGTAAAGATCTTCATCGAAAGGCTCAAAAACGCCCTCAATGAGTTCGGCATCTTCGCGCAGTTGGTTGGCCGCCTTTTCCCCAACCTGCTCGTCCAGTTGCTGGTCGTTGAGGTCGGAAATGGTAAGAACCTCAGAAGCCTTTTTGGTTTTAGAATTAGAAAAAAGAAGGAGCTTTTTATCGAACAGGTTGTACACGCCCTGGAATTTTTCTCCAATTCCGATGGGCCAGGAAAGGGGCCTGGTGTGTATGGAAAGCTCTTTTTCAACCTCTTCCAACAAGTCGTAAGGATCCTGACCTTCGCGGTCGAGTTTGTTGATGAAAA
>CANETC010000214.1 GCA_947441055.1 Cytophagaceae bacterium
GATACCGTCCATGACTTCATCACATAATCCGAAACTATTAAAATCCAATTTATTGAGTGGTTGCTGCTAATGCCTTCATGAAATATCTGGCAATGGCTCGCAATTTAGGTACAAAAATATTTCCAATAGATTAAATTACAGCTCAGAGACCAATCAGGAGGCTACGCTGATTTTCAGCATGTTTACCCGTTCACGAAGTTCAATTGGAATGCAGGCCATAGTAATGAAAGCATCGCCGGATTTGATATGCCCATTCTCTTTGAGAATAAGCTCCAGGTCAGTAATGGTATCGTCTGTTGCTTTTGTTCTTTCATAATAAAAACTTCTTACCCCCCAATAAAGGCTGAGTCGGGTTAGGAGGCTTTTCTTTCGGCTGAATATGAAAATATCCGCTTTAGGCCTGAAATGCGATATCATGGAAGCCGAATATCCGCTGCTGGTTAAGGTACAAATGGCCTTGGCCTTTGTGTTATTAGAAAGTACACAACCCGAATGGATAAGGCTTTCTGCATAAAATTCAGGACTATGGTTATTCAAATCCTGAAAATGGTTGTAAATACTATCCACATTTTCTTCAATGGAATGGATAATCCTTGCCATACTACGAACAGCCAATTCCGGGTACTTTCCAGATGCCGATTCTGCTGAAAGCATAACCGCATCTGCACCATCCATAACCGCATTTGCCACATCATTGGTTTCGGCGCGTGTTGGCCTTGGATTTTCAATCATACTCTCCAGCATTTGTGTTGCCACAATTACGGGCTTGGCTGCCTGATTGGATTTTCGAACCAGCATTTTTTGGATTACCGGCACATCTTCCATCAAAATTTCAACACCCAGGTCGCCGCGAGCCACCATGATAGCATCTGTTGCTTTGATGATTTCATCAATATTTTCGATTGCCTGAGGTTTCTCTATCTTGGCAATAATGCCAGTGTTTTTGCCTTCGCGCTCAATTATCTGGCGCAAATGGATGATGTCTTCGGCCGAGCGCACAAATGAAAGTGCCACCCAATCAACATCGTGCTTTAAGCCAAATATCAAATCTTCGTAATCCTTTTCGGTGAGAGAAGGAGCAGAGACATTGGTGTTGGGAAGGTTAATACCTTTTCTGGATTTTAGAATTCCTCCATAAATCACTTCAGCCTGAATGGAGGTGAGAGTTTTTCCGGTTACCCGAAGTTCAATTTTACCATCGTCAATCAATACCATATCCCCAATCGCAACATCCTGAGGGAGTGCTTTGTAGGAAGTGCTGACAATGGCTGCATTGCCTAAAACTTTTTCAGTGGTGATGGTGATAGTATCGCCAGGGTTGATTTCTACCCCATTATTTTCAATTTCTTCAACCCTGATTTTGGGTCCCTGTAAATCCTGAAGGATGCTAACATAAGTGCCCGTTTCCTCCCGCAGTTCTTTGATGGCTTGAATTACAGGAAGGTGAAGCTCGTGTGTGCCGTGAGAAAAATTCAGTCTGAAAACATCAACACCGCAGGAAATGAGTTTTGCCAGCATTTCTTTGCTGTTGCTGGCGGGCCCTACGGTGGCCACAATTTTGGTTTTATTGTATTGAATTTCCATGGCTAGTATATTTCAGATTCGTGTTTGACGCAAAAAAGTTGCAATATAGCCCCATAGTCCGAATTTCGATTTTTACATTCCATGTTTAGAATTCACCCTTTCTGGTTAACCACAAAGCTTTGGCTTTTGCCGATAGGAATTTTTTGGATTTTGATGCTGGCCTTGCACCTCGAACTTGGCGACGCTCGTTTTGAAACAGTGGATGCCGCTTATTACAAAGAACTGGCAGGTGATTTTTTAGCCGGCCGGCCAATGGTTCTTGATGGCTTGTTGAATGGAAAAGGAAATGCTTTCTCGCCATATCCGCCAGGATATCCGGTTTTGCTCGGGTTTTTCAGTTATCTCGGCGGTGGACTTGACTGGCCGGTTCATATTCTAGCCCATGGCCTTCTGCTTTTGTTGCTTGCATTAATCTGGCAAAAGCATGTTTCGCTCCTGCCTTTGGGCTTCATGATTTTCATGGATAGTCCATTAAATCTGGCTGCAATGGGGATTTCGGAATTTTCTTTTTTGATAATTTCAATCCTGGTTGTTTTCAGTCTAAGCAGATTGGAATTGGATTTTCGGCCCGGTTGGCAATTTATGCTCATCCTATGTCTTGCTTTGGCAGTTTTACTGCGTTATGCAGCTGTTTTTTTTGTTCCACTTTTGATTTTTAGATGGTGGCATTTAAAGCATAATGGAATGAGCAGGGCCTCCCGTCTTTTACTCCCATTTTTTTATTTTTTGGGGATGATTTCCTTGATATTCACATTGCAGGTTGTTGATAGCGGACTACCAACCGGTGGCGACCGATACCCAAATTCGGATGGTTTTTTGACATTATCCAACTCGCTTTTTCGAGGAATAGTTGATCAACTGCTGTTTTTTCGGGACTATTCTGGTGCAGCACCCTTGGCAGTTTTTGTAGGTTTAATCGCGACTAGTGGATTTGCTTTTGTTGCTTGGAAGAATCCATTTGACATTGGGTTTTCCGCATATCAACCTGACGATGAAATTCACAGTGATTTCGTAAAAGTACTTTCGGCCAATTTGTTCACTGCAGGTGTTTTTTATTTGGCTTTCATCATTCCCCTTAGGTTTTACTATTATTTCGCTGAAGGATTCGACACCCGGCTGCTTGGTCCTGGTTTTTGTTTGCTCTGGCTTGGATTGGCAGTTGGATTTGAAGAAAAACTCGCAAGGCAGCCCTTGTTGATCAAACTGGGGTATTTGGTTTTTGCTGCTGCATTTTTTCTTCCAATGAAAGAAGCCTTTGGCTTGATCTTTGGTGTTTAATTGCAACTTGTTTTTTGTTGGCATTCTTACACACAAGCGCAAACATCCATCCGACAACCTTCGGCGACAGCATTTAAGGTATTTTTGCAAATACAATATGAATCTGGCTTTCCGCATCAACCGCTGTTTATTTTGGATTACCTTCCTGGTATTCCAATTTGGCGGAATTGCTTTTGCACAGGACAAAACCCAGCAAAAAACAATTGATGAGGCCCAAAAGACAATCCGCCATAAAAATAACAAAGGCCAGACTAAGGATGTGTCAGGGAATACGCTGCCTCTGAATAGCAAGAAATTTCAGATGAAATCCAAGAATGCGATGACAGGGTCGCATGTCCCACAGGTGGTGGATGACCCTGGTTCCACCAAGGATTTGATGAAAAAATCCTCCGCCGTTACTTCCAAGGATCAAGTGGGGAATTCGCTTAGGCTCGCAGATAAAAAATTCAGAATGCGTTCTGGAAATGCAGCTACATCAAACCACAATCCTGCTATTGTAGAAAGTCCTGGGACAGCAAAAGAACAAATGAAAAAATCCTCCGCCGTTACTTCTAAGGATCAGGTGGGGAATTCGGTTAGGCTGGCGGATAAGAAGTATATGTTGCGTTTGAGTAACGCTGGCATAAGTAATTTTCAACCTGGCGCGGTGGAAAGTCCTACTTCCAGAAAGAAAATTGAAAAAGAATCCAACGCTCAAATTTCACAATTTGAATCGAGTGATGTAGAACATTATATCAACAAGAAATATCGAATGCGATTGGATAATTACCAGTTTTCAACTTTTCAGCCAGGCTTTACAGAATCCGTTGATTCCAGAAAAGAAAAAATGGCTCAGAAAAGTGAAGAAATCGCAGCTTCGAATCAAGGAAACACCCTCAGTCGCGAAGAGCACAAATCGATGATGGCCGCCAAGAATGAGGAGCTTAAAGAATCGGATAAGAACATGTTGAACATCGACCTGAAAGCCCGGGACAAGAAAATCGAAAACCGGAGTCGTGAAATATCAGGTTCAACGAAAGGAAACACCCTCGGTAGAGAAGAGCACAAGGCGATGATGGCTGCTAAGAATGAGGAGCTGAAAGAATCAGATAAGACCATGTTGAACATCGACCTGAAAGCCCGGGACAAGA
>CANETC010000215.1 GCA_947441055.1 Cytophagaceae bacterium
AAAACAACCATTTGTGCAAACGGGCCCGGCTACAAATCTTGACAATGTCAGAGATTTTCTGGTTGCCAATGGATTCGTTCACCGGAGAGCCAACGATTACTTTCACCCTGAAATCAAAATCATCCTGGAAGACTTGCATGATGAAAATGTTCTCACCAAAGAGGGCTGCCTTATGTTCATTGATACGGTATTTTATCTGATGCCTGATTTTTGGGATTAATACAACCTGTAATTACAGGACTTCTATTGGTCATCATTCAAGGAAAAAGTCAGAAACTGAGGATCGCCGATGGCTGACAGAAGATGCGCCATGTTTAGTAGGTGGGTGTCAATGCCTGTGATCCCCCGTCCTTCGGGGACTTGCCAAGCTGAAAAGCCAAAAAAACTTTAGTTCAAGGAACGGCAAAGCCAGGACACAATTATTTCACCCGTTCAGTGCTTTGTCTATCTTTGTTATCACAAAAAAAGATAGCGATGGCACAAATTGTTCAATTTCTTACCGATGGCAAAGGGCGAAAAAAATCTGCCCTGGTGCCCATAAAAGCATGGGATGAACTCAACCTACTGAACAAGCAGTTGCAGAAAAAACTAGAGGTGTTAACAGGCATTGTAACCGGAGTAGAAGAAGTAAAGGCATCTAGAAAAAGCGGCAAGCCACTCCAAACCTTATCCGATTTTTTAAGTGAAAGTTGAGATTCGCGTTGCAAAAAATTCAAGAAAGAGGCTAAACCTCTCTTAAAAAAGTATCCCTCTTTAAAATCCGAGTTGGCCTCTCTTCAGGAGGACTTGCTAATAAATCCAACATTGGGAACCGCACTGGGAAACCATATTTATAAAATCAGGCTGGCCATTAAAAGTAAGGGTCGTGGAAAAAGCGGTGGATCCAGAATCATAAGTTTTCTTGAAATTGATTTTTATAAAGAAGACCCTTTTGACCAGCAAACAGTGGTGAATCTGATTTCAATTTATGACAAATCTGAATTGCCTAATCTCTCCGATGCTGAAATTCAAAGGATAATCAAGAACTTATAAAACTCCTTCTGGACATGACAGATTGTTTTTAATAGCTTCAAACACCTTTCACTTCTCAGCGGAGTAATGCCTCAAAGGCGGAAAATCAAAGAAAAATCAGAGAAGAATTTTTATGAACAGAAGCCCTATTTGGGGCCCAGGGCAAAGACTAATAAACAAGCTTCAAGCTGAAGCAGGATTAAAGTAAAAATCTGTAGCGTTAGGTTGAGTTATTGACCCGATCTACCTTCGGCTAATACAGTAAAAACGAAATTAGGTGAGGGTATGAATATGGTCAAAATCGATTGGATTTTAAGATTACCTATTCAATCCCCTAATACGTTTGCCAGCTGGGTACTTAAAAAATGATTGAACAAATTGGCAGGTAATGCTTATTTTTGAAATATGAGAATCCCACTGGAAGTCGAGAACCAAAAAGCACCAAGTCTTCTTGAAGTGCTGAAAAGCCTGCCTTTTGTAAAAACCAGAACCCTTCCGGATATTAAAAAAGGAAATGCATCAGGAATATCGCTAGAGAAGCAGTATAAGTTGGTGCGTGAAGAAAGTAATGACATGCTAAAGGATTTCAATGCTATCGATGGTGAAAACTGGGAAGATTAGTACTAAAAGGCTCGAGCTATGGCTGGCCTGCCTTGACCCCACCTTGGGTGGATAAATTCAGAAAACCAGACCCGTTCTAGTTGTTTCCAATAATGATAACAACCGGGCAAATTCAGTTATCACAGTACTCCCAATAACATCAAACATAAGCTTTATCGCCGATTTCGATGTTTACATTCCTGCAGGTACCGCGGGTCTTTCAAAAAATTTAAAAGCAAAAGCTGACCAGATCCGGGCTATTTCGAAAGAACGATTGATTAAAAAAATCGGGCGTTTGCCGGAATCGTTTCGGAATGCAGTAAATAACAGCATGCTCATTCATCTTGATCTGGGCCTAAAATAAATTCCGGCCCTTTACCAATTCTTGGTTTCCTTTTTTCTGGATCAGGCAAAGCATAAATCTTGCTTTAATTTCAAATTTCCCATCAACCAACCGCAATCTTTAATGTAGTCCGGCGAGCGAGTGCAGTCGTTTTACACCTGAGGTCATTGGAAATTTCTATAGCTTTTCCAACCGCCTCATTAGACTTTCCAGCCACTCCGGTCCCAGACGGGAGAAAGCAAACCAGCGTTTTCCTAAATCCTTGAGCGATGCGCCGAGGTTGTAAATTTCCTGCCGGTCGATGATGAGGGAGCTATTCCGCAGCGCTGAGCATACTCAGAAATGATTCCGGAGTTTTTACAGACAGACTGCTTGTTTTGTAATCGTTGACATTGCGGGTAATGACGATTCCAACGCCGTCGGCCTGCTGCGCTGAATAATTCTGAAGGGCATCTTCAAAATCCTGAAAACCTGAATAAAGCGCCTGATTCACAATTTCTCTGTTCATGGTGAGCACATCGGTGATACTCAACAAGGCGCTCAGTTTTTCGATAACCTTCTTATGAGAAGCTGTTTTACGCAATATGTAATACAAATTGCTCAGCATTACCGGAGTTACAAAAGCTGAAATTTTACCCGTTTCACAGAGTGTAAGTATGGTAGCTGCATCTTCAGACCAGGGTTTCCGGTCAAATAGAAAATCCAGAATCACATCGGTATCGAGCAGGATTTTTTTCACTTCAGGTATTTTTCGCTAAGGCGCTCGCCGAGTTCTTTTTTGTAATCGAAATCTTCCGGAGCCTGAAAAGATCCGCGAAGTGATTTTACAATTGGGGCATCGTGACTGCCCTCACGGAGTTCATCGCTGGTTAGCGCCTTGAGGTAATTCTCAATAAGGTCAGATAAGCTCCTTTTTTTATTCCGGGCATATTCTTTCGCCTTATCAATCACAGATTGTTCGATGCTGAGGGTGAGTTTCGTATTCATGGCAAACGGAAGAAAACAAAAATAGGAAAATTCACGTGCAAAAAATCAAAATTTAACACGTAAGAATTCTCAGGAGCTGGCTCATCAACTTCGAAATCAACCTATTGATTTTCCAACCGCCGGATTAGACTTTCCGGCCACTAAGATTCCAATCGGGAGAAAGCAAACCAGCGTTTTCCTAAATCCTTGAGCGATGCGCCGAGGTGGTAAATTTCCTGCCGGTCGATGATGAGAAAGCGGTCGTGACATCTGGCCAAAGTTCGCCGCTCAAATTCGCATCCTTATTAAATTCAATTCATTCCGGCATTGCAAATCCAACCAATTTAAAGGGGTCACTTATTTTTATCATTTATGTTCTTTTCCCTTGATGAAAAAGAACATAAAGAATACCAGCTGCAATGATTGTTTTCGGATCGGCGCTGCATAGCCAGCATGCTAAATATTTATAAACAATTGATTGTCAATTGACCATTTTTTACTTGTCTAGAAGATTATTGTAATTACATAAAAAGCCAACCATTTCTACGACTGGTTGCACAAGTCAAATTTCCATTTCAAATTAAGCGAGATATGAGTGATGGTCAGCCCAGCCAAATACACCCAAACCCCGAAAACCAAATCACTCCACCTCTGCTTGCGGAAGCTCGTCTGCAATATCCTTGAGCAAACGATGGAGGTAATATGTCCGGAATTCTCCCGGGAAAATCGTTTCAAGCTTTTTCAGGTAATCCGGAAGGCTTCCTGTTTCCCGCGCCAGCTGAACGGCAGTTTTCCAGTTGCGAAGAAGGCCCTTCATAAAAGGCTCATATTCATACATATAATGCAGATGGTAGCGAATGGCCAATTCCACCTGGAACCAGTTCATTTCAAGTAAATCCTCAGAAAAAGCCGAAATCATCCCGAATTCTTTCAGGATTTTATCGCTCCTGCTGATCCGTGCTCGACCACGACCACGGGTCGGAAAATACTCTTTCTGAAGCGCCTTCCGATATTTTTCTACAATGGATTCAGCCTCCAGACCAAACTCCATATTGAGGTACATGCGCGCC
>CANETC010000216.1 GCA_947441055.1 Cytophagaceae bacterium
CCACTGTAGCAAAGTGTTCTGGTGAGAGTCCCACTTTTTGCCTGTATTTTCCCGGTTGCACCTTTGCAAAAGTTTTTCATTGTGCCGGAAATGCCGGCAATTGGAAGTGTACCAAGAAAGGCATCTTTCCATTCTTGTTTCATTGCCCAAACGAGTGAATTGCTCAAGCCTGCAGGTGAAATTCTATTTGAAAGCGAAAGGCCACTTCCGTCTGCCAGATAATATCCTGGAGGGAAATCTGTGAGTTTTGCAAATCGTTCTAAATGGGTCCATCCATTTTCCAGACAACGGTCACCTTTCCCACACATGGCGAAAGCGAGGGCCTCGGTCATGAGGTTGTTGGAGTTTAGGTTTACTTCTGCTGCAATGCTGGATAATGGCGGTGATTCAAGAATTGTTAGCGGCAATTTGCCATTGCCATTTACAGCTTCCCCAAGCACTTGAATTCCAGCTTTCTCCAGTTCCTTCTTCATAACCTGGATGAAAACTGCTTCAGGATCTTGCAATGAACCTTTGATGCGTTGGCTTTCATTTTCCTGCGGGACACTGCCCTCGAGCCGAATTTTATTTGTGCCGGGCACCCAATAATAATAAGCCAGATCCGGACTTCCGGCTGAACCTGTTTCGAGGTCAATTTCGCTGAGGTCAATATTTCCAGCCAATGAGTCTCTTCTTCTTACTTTGGCCGGAGTCCCCTCACGGTTTGCATCAATATAGGTGTGAAACTGGTTTTCATTGATGTTGAGCGGGAATATTCCGGCACCATAATAATTGCCGATGTCACTCCAGGTCCAGTCTTTTCGGATTCCCTGATAAGGATTTTCAGATTTAATGCTTCGGATTTCTCCTTTCACAGATTGAATGCCCAGCTTTTTAAGACTTTCACCAAGTCGGGTAAAAAAGGCAGATTTTAATTTGTCTCTTCCATCTGTGGCAATACTTGGGTCGCCATTGCCTTCGATAAGCAAGTTCCCATTCAGGATGCCTTGTTCAATTTGGCCGTCTGTGAATACCCTTGTTTTGAAAGTGTACTTTTCGCCAAGGGTATGAAATGCATTCAGGCTGGTAAGCAATTTCATGTTGGACGCAGGAATGAAATTTTCATTTGCCGATTTCTCCACAAGCAAAGTTCCATCTTTAAGATTTCGGATGGCCAGACCCCAGGAAGCGCCTTTCAGGTTTTCAAGTTTTGCAAAACCATCCAATGCCTTGTGCAATTCATGGTTTTTCAAGCGGAATGTTCCGTGAAAATGAAATTGCCCTTCAGAGGGAAGGGCAATCAGGCACAAGGCCAATAAAATGAAAGTATTTCTAAAGATCACTAAAGTCAAAGTCTTCCAAAAACTTGGTCGTAAACTGACCAGATTTAAATTGTGCATCATCCATCAACTTGATATGAAATGGAATGGTTGTTTTCACACCTTCAATTACAAATTCCTGAAGCGCCCTTTTCATTCGCACAATAACTTCTTCTCTGGTGCGGGCAGTAACAATCAGCTTCGCTACCATCGAATCGTAATTCGGTGGAATGGTATAGCCAGCATAAATATGGGTATCTACCCTTACACCGTGGCCACCCGGAATGTTCAGGTTGGTAATTTTACCCGGACTTGGACGGAAACCATTTGAAGGGTCTTCTGCATTAATCCGGCATTCCATTGCGTGGAATTCTGGATAATAATTCTTACCTGAAATCGGCACACCGGCTGCAACCTTAATTTGTTCTTTAATCAAATCGAAATTGGTAACTTCTTCCGTGATGGGATGTTCAACCTGAATGCGGGTATTCATTTCCATGAAATAGAAGTCGCCATGTTTGTCGACCAAAAATTCGATGGTTCCGGCACCCTCGTAGTTGATGGATTTTGCCCCTTTGATGGCGGCTTCTCCCATTTTGTCCCGAAGCTTTTGAGAAACAATAGGAGAGGGGGTTTCTTCTACCAATTTCTGGTGTCTCCTTTGAATAGAACAATCCCTTTCCGAAAGGTGGCAAACCTTTCCATATTGGTCACCCACTACTTGAATTTCAATGTGGCGGGGCTCTTCTACAAATTTTTCGAGGTAAAGACCATCGTTGCCAAAGGAAGCACCGGCTTCCATTTTGGCATCTTTCCAGGCCTTTTCAAATTCATCATCATTGTTAACAATCCTCATCCCGCGACCACCGCCTCCGGCAGTAGCTTTTAGGATTACAGGATATTTGATTTTGTGTGCAATCTTGATGCCTTCCTTCACGGAATCCAACAATCCCTCAGAGCCTGGAATGGTAGGAACACCGGCTAATTTCATGGTAGCCTTGGCGGTGGCCTTGTCTCCCATGGCATTGATCATGTCGGCTGTGGCGCCAATAAATTTGATTCCATATTCCTGACAGATTCTGGAGAACTCTGCATTTTCAGAAAGAAATCCATAACCAGGGTGAATGGCATCTGCATTTGTAATTTCTGCAGCAGCAATCAGGTTTGGAATATTCAGATAAGAGCTTTTGCTCAATGGAGGTCCGATACAAACGGCCTCGTCTGCAAATCGAACATGCAGACTTTCTTTATCAGCAGTGGAATAAACGGCAACCGTTTTAATGCCCATTTCACGGCAGGTTCGAATGATGCGAAGTGCAATCTCTCCCCGGTTTGCAATGAGAATTTTCTTAAACATGTGTCTCTGTTGGAAACAGTGTAATACTATGATTATCAGGCTGGTTCCACAAGGAACAATACTTGGTCAAACTCTACTGGCGTATTGTTTTCCACAAGCACTTTTGCAATTCTGCCATTTACTGGTGATTCAATTTCATTGAAAAGCTTCATGGCTTCAATGATGCAAACCACTGTTTGCTCCTTCTTAACCTCATCGCCGATGTTTACAAACAATGGGCTTTCCGGGGAGGATGAACGATAAAAAGTGCCAATCATTGGCGACTTAATTTCGATCAGTTTGGAACTAGTTTCTACTGCTGGTGCAGGAGCTGCAACTGGTGCAGGCATGGCAACCGGAGCTGCTGCTGCAATTGGAGCTGCCATCTGAACTGGAGCAGAAGCAGAAACATGCTCAACAAATGTTCTGCCTGAATTCTTTTTGGCAGAAATCTTAAACTGCTCAGTTTCGATATTAACTTCATCGAGGTTGGATTTGTCAATGAAATCTATCAGGTCTTTAATCTCGCTCGGTTTCATTTAATTGAGGATTTCTGTTGATTTTCTAACTGTTATAGGCCCATTTGATATAAATGGCGCCCCAAGTGAAGCCACCACCAAAAGCGGCAAGAATAATATTGTCTCCTTTTTTTAACTTTTTCTCATACTCCCAAAGGCAGAGAGGCAGGGTTCCGTTGGTGGTATTGCCGTACTTTTCAATATTTAGCATTACTCTTTCCATTGGAATTCCGCAACGGTTTGCTGTTGCCTCAATAATGCGCTTGTTTGCTTGATGCGGAACCAGCCAGGCTATGTCGTCTGGGGTAAGTCCGTTCTTTTCCATAATCTGAGCTGAAACTTCAGACATGTTGGTTACAGCGAACTTGAAAACAACGGCACCTTCTTGACGAACCACATGTTGATTTAGATCAACTGTTTCGTGGGAAGGTGGTCTGCGGCTACCACCAGCTTCCATCATGAGGTACTGGGCTCCGTTTCCATCAGACCTTAGAATACTATCTTGAATTCCAAGTCCATCGTGGTTGGGTTCAAGCATAACTGCACCACCTCCGTCTCCGAAAATAATGCAGGTAGTACGGTCATTATAATTGATAATGCTCGACATTTTGTCGGCACCCACAACCAATACTTTTTTGAATTTACCTGTTTCAACAAACTGAGAACCAGTAACAAGCGCATACAAAAACCCGGAGCATGCTGCCTGTACATCATAACCGAAAGAGTTTACAGCACCAATTTCTGCCCCGATAAGA
>CANETC010000217.1 GCA_947441055.1 Cytophagaceae bacterium
CACCATCATGCCATCCATCAGGGAAAGCGTCTGAACATTGGAGCCACCACGAATAAACAATTGCCCGCCCTGGTCGCCGGTAAAAGTAACCCCGGGCACGGTTTGAAGGTATTGGGCCAGGTCTCTTTCGCCGCCCATCGGAGGAATAGATCGAATGTCTTTTGGTGTGATTCTCGCAATTCCGGTGTTGACCGTATTTTCTCTGGCTTGCCTGTTTTTTGAGCCTTTGATTTCAATCGCTTTTAGCTCTCGAACTTTTTCTTTTAAATAGAATTTCCGGTTTAAAATTTTGCTTCCCGCGATGCTGATGTTCTCGCGAATTGTGTCGTAAAGAAGATTTACCACCATCAACTCATATTCGCCAATGGGTATTTTTGAAATTGAGAAGAACCCATTTAAATCGGTATTGACCCCATATTTTGTTCCTTTCAAAAATATAGGACTAAATAAGACCGGCTCGCCGGTTTTGGCATCGTAAAGGAATCCACGAATTTCTCCGGATTGAGCAGAAGCTCCTGCGGCAAACACGAAGATTGTAAGTACGGTAAAGAGGAATTTTTTTAACTTCATTTTTTCAAAAGCGATGCAAAATAAGTGAATTTCAAACGCAGGGCGAAAAGCATTTCCAAACTTATGATGTTTGGCTATTGAAAATGTGAGGCCGCTCTGATTATATTTGCACATACTTCTTAATGATTTCTGATAATGAAAAACAAAAGCATCCTTGCAGTAGTGATTATTTCAGCTTTGGCCTGGTCGTGCAACGCCGCAAAGACTTGTCCTACATATGCGAAGGGCCAGAATCAGTCTATTGAAAAGCCTGCCAATCGCTGAGAAGTCCTCCACAGAAATTTTCAGGCAATCCTTTTGGTTTGCCTTTTTTTATTTCTTTTTCAAACTAAAAATCTGTGAAAACTGGATTTTAGGATTGGACTGGATAAAAAAAATCCCTTTTAACAAGGGATTTTTCAATTGAATTACAGCTAATCTTACACTAAGCGGAGGCTTCTCTTCGCCGCATTTTACCTGCAGGAATTCCAAACATCATTTTAAACCTGCGGCAGAAATACGCAGTGTCTTTGTAGCCAATGGTGTTGCCAATTTCCTTAATACTTTTTTTACTGCTCCTTAAAAGATTAACAGCAAATTCCATTCGCTGGTATTCGATGTAATCCTGAGGATTTATACCAGTCAACATTTTAAAGTACTGTCCGACATAATCTTCTGATACTTCCGCTACTTCTGCCAGTCGTTTGTTGGAAAGATCTTCGCCAATGTGTTCACGAATAAATGTGAAGATGTTGATCAGCCTTGGATCCTTGAAGTAGGTTGAATTTGTTGCCAGTTGCTCTACAAAAAGGCGTTTCTTGAGGATGTACCGAATTATTTCAATTGAAATGGCATCGCAGAGAATTTTCGACATTCTGTCCTTGCCATCCTCAGGCTTAAGTCCTTCTTTTAAAAGTGAATTTAGAAGGAAGGCAATTTTCTCGTCACGGATTTTAAAAGCGCCTATGTCAAGATTGCCAAAGAAATTGACAGAATCGAAAATCTTGGCATCGAAAGTCAGAAAAGTATAATTCTCATTTTCGATTTCCCGAAGTTCCTGATCTGCATTGATTTCATATAAGTTGCCTTCGTTGTTTAAAAATGACTCGTAGGTAACTGTAACCGGTTTGGCCAAAACCCCATAGGTAAGGGTTACTGTACTTTTGGCCGGAATGAAAATGAGTTCACCCGCTTGAACGATGTCGTCCATCAGGTCAAGGCGAATGGCTCCTTTGTTTACAAGTACAAGTGTATTTTCTATGTCCCGCACATTTTCCATGCGGAACGGTTTCAGAATTTTAACATTCCGGCATTTGCTGAACCGGACATTCAGAGAGTCAATTATCTTATTGTAGTCCTCCATTCGGTCCCTTACTTTAAAATCTCCCTACCTATTACGAGGCGCTGAATCTCGGATGTGCCCTCATAAATTTGAGTAATCTTGGCATCCCGCATCAGCCTTTCAACATGGTATTCTTTTACATAACCGAAACCACCGTGCACTTGAATTGCCTCTACTGATACTTCCATGGCAACCTGCGAAGCAAACAATTTTGCCATGGCGGCGGCTTTTACAAAATCTTTTTTCTGATCTTTTAAAAGAGCGGCCTGCCAAACCAAAAGGCGTGCGGCATCAATTTTTGTAGCCATATCGGCCAGTTTAAACTGTATGGCCTGGTGCTCGGAAATTGGCTTTCCAAAGGATTTTCTTTCCTTGGAATATTGAAGGGCAAGCTCGTAAGCACCAGATGCGATTCCCAAAGCTTGAGCCGCGATTCCAATTCTGCCGCCATTTAAGACACCCATGGCGAATTTGAATCCGAAGCCATCTTCACCAATTCGGTTTTCTTTGGGTACTTTCACATCGGTGAACATAAGGGAATGGGTGTCTGAACCTCTGATTCCAAGTTTGTCTTCCTTTTTGCCAACTTCAAATCCTTCCATTCCTTTCTCAACAATGAGGCAGTTGATGCCTTTATGTTTCAGTTCTGGATGGGTTTGGGCCATCACCAGAAATACTGTTCCTGAATTACCATTGGTAATCCAGTTTTTGGTTCCGTTGAGTAGGTAATGATCTCCTTTGTCTTCTGCTGTTGTTTTTTGTGAGGTTGCATCAGATCCGGCTTCGGGTTCTGAAAGGCAAAAACCACCATGAATCTGGCCGGAAGCAAGTGGCTTCAGGTATTTTTCTTTTTGAAAATCTGTGCCGAATTTTTCAATACCCCAGCAAACGAGAGAGTTGTTTACCGACATCACCACTGAGGCCGAAGAATCAATTTTTGAAATTTCCTCCATGGCAAGAACATAGGAAATTGTATCCATTCCTCCTCCACCGTATTTTGGGTCGGTCATCATGCCCATAAATCCGAGCTCGCCCATTTTTTTAATTTGTTCGCCCGGAAATTTCTGGTGCTCGTCTCTTTCGATTACCCCTGGAAGCAGTTCAGATTTTGCAAAATCCCGTGCTGCTTCCATTACAGAAATGTGTTCTTCAGATAGTTGGATATTCATATTCCTCGAATGATGTGTTGATTAAAGAATTAGTGTATTGGCAGAATGCAAATGCAAATCTAACAGATGGATTCAAAATATGGATAAAAATAAGAAGGCCCATCGAGCATTTTAACCTGACGGGCCTTTAGCTTGTGTTTATCTCTGATTGGCATTTGGCCAGATTCTTAATCGTTTCGTCTGCCACTAAGCAAACTCGCATAGTAAAGCAGTGTGGCAAGGGAACTTAAGGCCGCCACCACATAGGTCATGGCCGCCCAATGCAATGCATTTTTAGAGAGCGCATATTCACTGTTTGTAACTACACCGTTTGAAGAGATGTATTTCAATCCTCTCGCCGAGGCGTCAAACTCTACAGGCAGGGTAATAAAACTAAAGATTGTAGTAAAGGCAAACATACCAACCCCAACAGTCAGCGGTATAGGAGTTGTCTCCAGCAGTAAAATTCCTGCAAGAATTATCAAGGACATAAACCTGTTCGTAAAAGAGAGTAAAGGGATCATCGCAGAACGGAATCCGAGCCAGGAATATGCCTCGGCATGCTGTACTGCGTGGCCAACTTCGTGGGCGGCCACTGCAACTGCTGCAGCATTTCGGCCATGGTAAACTGCATTGCTCAGGTTTACGGTTTTGTCAGCGGGGTTGTAATGGTCAGTAAGCTGGCCATCCACGCTGGTAATACGAACATCAAAAATTCCATTGTCTCTCAGCATGCTTTCTGCCACTTCTTTTCCCGATAAATTGGATTGAAGTGCGGTTTTAGAATACTTCTCCATTTTTGAACGAAGCATCCATGAAACGCCCATGC
>CANETC010000218.1 GCA_947441055.1 Cytophagaceae bacterium
GGTCAAAACTAATTTTCTTAATGTCACCTGCCGGATGGTGGATAATGGTAGAACTTTGAGATGGAACTTCTTCAGCACTCCAACCAGAATAGTAAACATTGTAGGATGCCGGTGGTTTGGAACTCAATTCAAGCAAACAAAAATCTGTAAATGCATTTTTTGACCTCAAGATGCTTCCTGACAATGTTTCTGTTTCAGGAAAGGATACGGATGGAGTGCTGCAGCCAGGTGCTTCCCAGTTGAAAGCAAAAACCCAGGTTGAAATGTTGTTGTTGAAGCAATGGTTGGCTGTGAGAAAATAGGGCTTTCCATCCATCAAAACATTGTTGATGAGGGCGCCAGTACACAAATCTCCGCCATCAATGATTTTGGCAATCGAGCGCTTCTCATTTTGCCATGGCGCTCCGGCAGGACAATTTACATTCATTTCACATGACTGAGAATCTCCCCAGCCCAGTGTAATGAATGGATTTCGGTATCCGTGTGTTACCCTTCCAATTTCGAGTTTGCCACTTCCTCTTGCGTAAAACGGTTCGTAATATTCCAGAAGCACTTCGTCGCCGCCCAAAATTCCGGTGCCTAGTTTTTCATCTGATTGATTATTAAATGAGGTGAAGGCTCCGATGCGATTTTTCTTCCCAATTATAAACAGGTCTGCACCTGCAGGAAGTTTGTATTTTGAAAATGTGAGGTTAATGGAAAAAGCTTCCGGGCAGGAAATTCGTAGCTGCCAGATTCTGTCTCCATTTGGAAGGTTCACCCACCTTCCAGAATTTTCAGTATTCCATTCTACAAAGAAATTAAAGCCGAAACGGCGGTCAAATTCCTTTCCAAGCGCACTTCTTTCTAAGTCCTCCTGCTGGAGTTTTGCCAAGTCTATGGTTCCAGGGGAAAGTACTGGAACATCATCTGTGCGAACGATTTTTTTGGCGCTTCTGGGAGTTCCTCCCTGATTAATTTGTGCTTGAAGCGTTGGTGAAAGGCTGGCAGCTAAGATAAAAAACAGGCCAGCGAACAGGTGTTTATTCATGACGGCCCGAAAATACAACACTCTCTGAAATTAAGAATGTTCTTCAAGGGTTTTTTCGATGAAATTACTTCGTTGAATCCTTATTTTGACTTGAGGAGTAATCAGGTTCAGATTCTATTTTTCTGTATTGTCTCTTCGGTCGTTTTTTGCAGGAAATAAATTCTGAAAGAACTTTTTATTTTGATTCCCTGGGTTCGATTTTTTTAAGTTCTCCAGAGCCAGATACATTCAGTTTTACTTTAGCTGGGTTTCCAGCGTAGGCAATTTCTCCGCTTCCGCTGATGCTGGCTTCCAGTTCATTTTCTGCATGAATTTTCGCATCTCCGCTTCCCGAAATGGATACTTTGGTTTTGGCTGATTTTAATTCTGATCCCTGAAAATCACCTGAACCGGCGATGCTCAATTGCATGTTCTGGCATTTACCTGAAGTCACGATGTTCCCGCTTCCACTTATATTGAAAACAGCATTTTCGCTGCAATCCACATTGCCATTAAAGTCGCCGCTACCACTTATGTTCATTAAAAACTGAGGGACTTTATTTACAGATGTGAATACCAAATCCGCTGATCCACTGATGGTTACCTTTTTCAGCATTTCAGAGTTTAGTCTGATTTTAATTTTTCCATATCCAAATTTCCAGTCCGGGCTGCCATGATTCTTCCATTGAAGGGTGAGTTTTTTTCCATTTTGTTCTGCTTCGAAAATATCCATTAACGCGCCAGAACAATCAATACTTCCTGCGGCAGGACCGGAACTCCATTCAATACTTCCCGGAATTCTGATTTCCAGGGTTTCAAAATCTTCTAGATCCAGTTTATAATGCTCTGCGAGTGCAGTTTGGGCCAGAAAGAATCCCAAAAACATAAAGATAGAAAGTCTGGTTTTCATGTAGAATTTGAATATGATTTTTCCTGTTTTTGTCTCTTTTAGGATAAAAAAAGCGGTGTAAATGTAAGTAGGAATTGAGTTTTCAAATGTTTACAATGTTTTATTTTTTGTTGAAGTTTAGCATTCTCCAAAATCCATAATCGCTTTCTTTGTCCTGTGAGCCGCATTGCACCCCGATTTAATCCCCTAAAGCCGATTTTGGAAATTAGGGAACAGCCAGATTACCTGAGCCTTGTGTCTGAAAATGGATTCCAGCACCTTCGGATTTTGGAAACAGAGTGCTTTCAAATTCAGATTTCCAGGCAGGAAATTCCTGATTTTGTATCATATTCTCTTTACAACCCAATTGCTGGGAAGCCGGAAATTTTCACAAGTGAAGATGAAATCAGGACTGGTCCCGGTGCTTCTTTCCATCTGCAAAAAAATGATCTTGTATGGAATTGGATGCAAGAAAACCGGTCCTTGCTCCAAACTGAAAATGGAATTGGATTTGGTTTTCTTGGAGAAGAAACCATAGCGGCTTTTCATCTGGAAGACTGGCAGAATTTCTTTGGCCTCGGAGAAAAAACCGGGTCCTTAAATCGCCGGGCTTCTGCTTTTACCAATTGGAATACAGATGCTTTTGCTTATGGCGAAGGCAAGGATCCTTTGTATGTGTCGATTCCATTTTATATGGCTGTGAAGGATGGAATCTGGTATGGTGTTTTGGTAGATAATTCACCCAAAACGCGGTTTAATTTTGGCGCATCCAACAGAAGGATGGTTCAGATTTCGGTTGCCACAGGTCCGCTGAACCTGATTTTTATTCCGGGTCCAAAGCCTGAGGATGTGTTGCGCCGTTATCATCAGCTTACCGGATTTATGGCCTTGCCTCCTCGCTGGGCCCTTGGTTTACAGCAGTGTCGGTATAGTTATTATCCCGAACATGAATTGCGGATGGTGGCACAAAATTACCGAAGGCGCAATATTCCTTGTGATGTACTATACCTCGACATTCATTATATGGATGCATACAAGGTTTTTACGGTGGATAATTCCCGGTTTCCAGATTTGAAGAAACTTTGTGATGACCTGCTACATGATGGATTTCGGGTGGTGCCCATCCAGGATCCAGGCATAAAAGAGGAGCCTGGTTATCAACCCTACGATTCCGGGAAGGCGGAAGATTTGTTTGTAAAATATCCCGATGGACAGGAATGGATTGCTGGGGTTTGGCCGGGAGATTGTGCCTTTCCTGATTTCACATCCGCTAAGGCGAGGGAATGGTGGTCTTCACTAAGCAGCAATTGGGTAAAGGAAACCGGAGTTTCGGGACTTTGGAATGACATGAATGAACCCTCCACCTGGGGTCAGGATGTGCCTGATTTACTTGAGTTTGATATGGATGGAAGGGGCGGTTCCCACCGGGAGGCGCACAATGTTTATGGGCAGTTGATGGCGCAGGCCAGTCGCAAGGGCCTTGAAAGCGCCAGACCAAACGAAAGGCCGTTTGTATTGTCCCGCGCAGGATTTGCAGGCATTCACCGAACTGCCGCACTTTGGTCGGGCGACAATGTGGCCAATGAAGAGCACTTTTTTATGGGCATCCGGATTATGTTGGGAATGGCCATGAGCGGTGTGAGTTTTTCGGGTCCAGATGTAGGTGGTTTTGTAGGGGATTCTGGTCGTGATTTGTTTGTTCGCTGGGTTTCGGTGGCTTCATTTTTTCCTTTCTTTCGAATTCATTCCATGATTGATTCCAGAGACAATGAACCCTGGAGTTATGGTGAACTTGCGGAAGCCATCGCAGGTAATTACATCCGGCTTCGATATAAGCTTTTGCCGGTTTTGTATTCTGCTTTTTATGAATCTTCAAAAACCGGGAAACCGGTTGTTCGGCCATGGTTTTGGGAAAAGCCTGGCCACGATTTTA
>CANETC010000219.1 GCA_947441055.1 Cytophagaceae bacterium
GAATCTCATCCGCACATCCGAGCAATTCGAAGTCGTTTATTTCCGGAGGCAAATGCGCTGAAATCAATTTTCGTACAATTTCAGGATGAATTTTCAGGCCGCCGGAATTCACAACGAAATCAGCCCTTCCAATAATTTGAAATTGATTTCCCTCAAATATTTCAGCCACATCATGGGTTGATAGCCATTCGCCCTTGTTGATTTCACTGGCCTTGATTTCCAGGCAATCATTTTTGTTGAGTTGAATTTCAATGCCTTCAAGGCAGCGAAATGGAGGGTTTGCATCGGCCGGGAATATTTTCCGAAGGGCTATGTGGGAAGCGGTTTCTGTCATGCCATAAGAATGGTAAACCGGACATTCCAGCATTTTCATGGCTTCTGCCGCTTGGTTTTCCAATGGACCTCCGCCCAGAAGGATTCCAGTAAATAAACGGCTGCAAGCAGGCGCATTTTCATCCCGCACAAATGCATTAAACTGATTTGGCAGCATGGGGACAAACCATTTTTTTTCAGTTGGGAACGCATCTGGAGGAGGTATTTGCGCGCTCGGTGGCAGAAGGAGGACATCCATTCCAGCCATGAATGCGCGGGCGAGAAGCATAAATCCACCTGCAGAAGAAGCAGGAATTATCAAGGCGAAGCCCACAGTTTTCGGGTCAAATCCAAACCAGTTCAGGCTGTTTCGGGCAGAAAATTCAATCAATTTCCGGCTTAAGGAAATTGTTTTAGGACTTGATGTTGAGCCACTTGTATTGGTTTGCCAAGAGCTTTCATCAAAAAACCAGAAGTTGCAGAATTTTTGAACTGCTTCCAGCCAGGGAAATTGATCCAGCGGAAAATTTGCAGGGTTTTTGGGGTCAATGGCTTTTCCTTCCAGAATCAGCGTCATTCCCGAAAGTTCTACAGGAAATTCAGCTTTTCAAAGAGCAGATTCTGATAAGTTTTACTAACGGGAATTTCCTTGCCATTCACAATCACCGCACCATTTTCAACTTGCTGTATTTTCTTTTTGTTGATGATGAAAGACCGGTGGATTCTCATGAAGGTTTCTCCTGAAAGTTTTTCTTCCATGGCCTTCATTGTGGAATATACAATGTGTTTGGCAGTGGTCGTATTCACCAAAACATAATCTGCCAGGGCTTCTACAAAAAGAATTTCATCATAACTCAATTTGTGAAACCGGGCGTTTGACTTCACAAAAATCTCATTGTGTATCTTGTTCGGAACTAGTTCTTTGTTTGATTGTTGAATGTTTCCGCTTACTCTTTGTATGGCACGGGCAAATCTTTCAAGAGAAAAAGGCTTCATCAGATAATCCTGAGCCCCAAGCTCAAAGGCTTCAACCGCGAACTGCTCGTGTGCAGAAATGAAAATGGTTTGAGGTTTTTTAGGAATTGTACGAATCAGTTCAATTCCATTCATTTCCGGCATATTGATATCGAGAAGCAGAATATTGACATCCGGATTATCGGAAAGAAAATTAAAAGCTTCAATGCCTGTTTCAAAGGAGGCCTTTAACTCCAGGTGTTGAATTCGGCTGATGAAGTTCTCCAGAATGAGTCTTGAAGACTCGTCATCATCCACAATCACGCAGGAGAATCGAATTTCCGGAGTAAAATTCACTGTGCCAGTTTTGAAATTGATTTCTATCAGTTAAAAGACAATTCCAAAGGCGATAAAGTTTGAATTCGGCCGAAAATTATTTGGTTTGGATTTGACTTTCCAGATTTTTATGCGGCAGGGTTTTGCAAAAGCGGTTTTCCTGTTCTTGATTGCATGTATATGAAAAAGGTTCTTGCCATCATTCCTGCACGATTTGCCAGTACCCGTTTTCCGGGAAAACCGCTGGCGGATATTGGCGGTAAATCCATGATTCAGCGCGTTTATGAGCAGGTGCTTTCTTGTTCGGGTATTTCTCAAGTACTTATTGCGACCGACAATTTGCTGATCAAAGAAACTGCAGAAGGTTTTGGGGCGAAGGTTGTGATGACCAATGAAAATTGTGTTTCAGGTACAGACCGTTGTGCCGAGGCCCTTTCGTCTATTGGAGGAAGCTGGGATGTTGTTTTGAATGTGCAAGGAGATGAGCCGTTTATACGTCCAGAGCAATTGGATGAATTGATTTCACGAATGGATTCTCCGGATGTGCAAATCGGAACGCTTGTAAGCCAGATTAAAACTGAGGCAGATGTTCAAAATCCCAATGTGGTGAAAGCGGTTTTGGCTCAATCCGGCAAAGCCTTGTATTTCAGCAGAAGCGCAATTCCATTTGTGCGTGGAGGAAAAGAAGGAGAATGGCTCCATCAGGCAGATTTTTTCAGGCATGTTGGCCTTTACGCTTTCCGGCAAAATGTGCTGGAAGAAGTGGCGCAGCTTCCACCGGGCAAACTTGAACTTGCTGAAAGTCTGGAGCAACTCCGCTGGCTTGAATCTGGTTTTTCGATTTATGCGGCCGAAACAGTCTGGGAATCGCATGGAATAGACACCCCGGAAGACCTTGAAAACGCTCTGAAGTTTTTATCCTAAGGTCCTTATTCTTTTGATTGGACAAAAAAAAATCCCGCGTATTACACAGGATCTTTCCAATAATTCTAAACCCTATTTAGTTGTCCTTGCGGTTTCCCGCTTTAAATGCTTTTGCGCAATTGCAATGTCTTTTGCCTGGGTTTAACGCGGCGGTGTGGTGGTTTGGATAATACAAATTCGGCCGGAGCCTTAATCTTTAATTTTTTTGATGTCTTTTAGACAGGCTTATTCGGGATGATTCACGAATGAGTTCTGTTTGCTTTCGTATTGAATTCCTTCAGTGCGAACAATACAAAGGTGCAGTAAGCGATTGTATTTTTGCTCGCTGCTTGGTCCTTATCCTTACTTGTACATATACAAGTATAATTGGGCTGATTTATGAAGCTTCAAGTATCTGAAAAGCCTTTATAAATCCCATTAATCGATAAATAAAAATTTCAGCAAGAGTTTTTTTGGTGTGACTTCTGATAGAAAAAATCAGAATTTAACCCTAAATTGTGCAGTGATTTCTGTTCTGCGTGGCCGAGAAATTTCTTCTAGTCCGGAGCCAATCGATTTCATGTCTCTTTGAACGGTTCTGGCAATCCGAATCCAGATGTCAATTTTTCGGGTAGGGGAGAATTGAAGCAGACTATAACAACGAATTCCCCGTCCGTTGAGGGCCGGAATCGAAAAAGCATAGAGCACATTCTTTTCGTACAAATACTGCCGGTTGTTGTAATCGTCGGTATCAAATAGGCTGAACCTATTGCTCAGACTAAACTTCCCAAAATCTAGGTTGATGTCCTGTGAAAAGGCCAAACCAAGTCCGGGTTTTGCACCGCCTTCCTGTCCCCAACGGCTTCCCTGCAAGCGGGTTCTCATTGAAAGCCATTCATTCACTTTTGCATCGGCTTGCACCACCCAGTTCTGCCTTCGCGTATTACTCAGATAATCTGCTTTCCCTTCATTTGAACTAAGGTTTCTTTGCTTGTTTTCGTCTCTGTACTGAAAGAAAATTCCGAGGGTTTTGCTTGGACTGTAAGTGAGTCGGCAAAGATATTCCCGGCCATGGGCGGGGCCGTCGCTCAAAAAAGCCATATATGGAGAGCGGAACATATCGTAATAAAAGGCAGCAAGCCATTTGGAGTGAATTTTGTATTTCAATCCCCAGTAAATGCCTTGTTCGTTGGCATTTCGGCTTAATTCTCCAAATGCATTGGAGTAAAACGCATGATAATCAGGCGAGTAATTTCTCAGGACCATGCTCATGTCAATTCCCTTGCCGAGGCTACCCAATAACCCGGCCACC
>CANETC010000220.1 GCA_947441055.1 Cytophagaceae bacterium
CCGGAATCGGGGGACTCTTAACTTTCCAGGAAGAGGTTCTCAACTTTGGAAATGGTGATGGAACCCCCCGATTCAACCCCTTCTTCATTCCAAAAATGATTGTGGATTCCAGTGCAGGACTTATTTCAATTAGAAATGGTTTCCGGGGTCCCAATTATTGCACAGTTTCTGCATGTTCGTCATCCAATAATTCAATCATCGATGCCTTTACTTATATAAGGACTGGTAGGATGGCGGTATGTGTAACAGGTGGCTCTGAGGCCGCTGTTACCATCGCAGGAGTTGGTGGATTCAATGCATTAAAAGCCATGTCTGAACGAAATGATGATCCGGAAAAAGCTTCCAGACCATACGATCGCGACAGAGATGGTTTTGTACTTGGTGAAGGAAGTGCAGCGCTCATTCTTGAAGAATATGAGCATGCGGTAAAGCGAGGTGCAAAAATTTATTGTGAAGTTGTAGGTGGTGGAATGTCTTCTGATGCTTACCACATTACCGCACCACATCCAGAAGGCCTTGGATTTTTACTCATGTTGAAGGATGCCCTTCGAGATGCAGAATTGGATCCTTCTGCCATTGATTACATCAATACCCACGGAACTTCTACGCCATTGGGTGATCCATTGGAACTGAATGCAATCCATGAGGTATTTGGAGAGCATGCTTTTCAAATGAATATTTCTTCCACAAAGTCTATGCACGGCCACCTTTTGGGTGCAGCGGGTGCAATGGAAGCAGCGGCCTGTATAATGGCCATTCAAAATCAAACGGTTCCTCCAACAATCAACCTCGATAATCTTGACGAGGCAATTGATCCCAGGTTCAACCTCACACCCAATGTTGCTCAGAAAAGAGACATTCGGTATGCGATGAGCAATGGCTTTGGTTTCGGAGGGCACAATGCAGCAGTTATTTTCAAAAGAATGGACTGACTTGTTTCCCAAGCTGTTCAGTTTATTTAAAAAATCCGGTGGAAATTCCGGTTCCGAAAGGGAATTCTCTCATTCTGTTTTTTTGCTTACCGGTTTCAAGCCTCTTAATGTAGACTTGTTTCGTTTGGCGACTCGCCATTCTTCAGCTGTACAAGGGAAGGAACACAACGAGCGACTCGAATATTTAGGGGATGCTGTCCTTGGTCTTATTGTGGCAGAATTCCTTTTTAAAAAATTTCCTTTCAAAGAAGAAGGATTTCTCACAGAAATCAGAAGTAGAATCGTAAACGGTGATCATTTGGCTCAGCTTGCAAGGAAAACAGGCTTAAGTAGTATCATTGATCATGACCGAAAGCAGCGCAACAATCTGATGGTTAGGTCTTCTATGCATGGAGATGCATTGGAGGCTTTGGTTGCAGCTGTTTATCTAGACCAGGGTTTTGACCGATGCCGGCAGTTTGTTTTAGAAAAGCTGATTCAACCCCATTGTGACATTGATGCCATAATTGAGCAAAATGTCAATTTTAAAAGCCAGCTGATTGAACTTGCTCAGAAATCAAATAAAAAGGCAAGTTTTGAAATCAAGGGCGAATCTGGGAATGCCCACAATCGATATTTCTATGCGGAGGCAATTGTTGACGGTGAAGTTTTAGGGACTGGGAAAGGCCTCAGTAAAAAGAAAGCGGAGCAGGCTGCTGCTGAGGATGCTTTAAAAGTCCATTTTAAAAAGTAATCTGTTTCAGATTTTTAATTCTGTCTGCAGTTTGAGATTTTACTCCGGGCTGCCTAAAGTTTGTTTTGTGAAATTTTATTGCTTTTATGGTAATTAATCAGAGGGTCTAAACTGCTGAGAGTTAAAAAGGAATTACCAAATTGCAGGACAAACAAATTGAATTGATATAATGGCAAATTTTGGTCCATTTCATCGCACAATGAGGCAGAACAGAAGGTCATGGGCCTGGTTGTTTTGGCTTCTGGTTCTATTTGCTTTTACTTTTTTTCTAAACTTTCGGTGGGGATTTGTGCCGCCATTGGGCAGTTTTCTTAGTCCTTTTGAAGGCGCATGGCAGTCTATCGAACAGCCCCTTCATTCACCAGGTGTTATCAAACTAAAGGGCAGAGATGGGGAAATTGAAATTTTGTTGGATGAAGATTTGATTCCACATATTTCGGCTGTTTCTCAACGAGACCTTTTTTATGGCCAGGGTTATGTAACGGCATGCCACAGGCTTTGGCAGTTGGATTTTCAAACCAGGGCAGCAGCTGGCCGATTATCAGAGGTGATTGGACCTAAAACTGTTGAAATGGACCGATTTCAAAGGCGGTTTGGAATACCGGAAGCAGCAAGAAAATCAACTGCGTACATGATGCAGGATTCTGAATCAAGAACAATCTTATTTGCTTATTCAGAAGGGGTTAATGAGGCAATCGGGCAATGGCCCAAAAGAGGACTTCCACTGGAATTTAAAATTCTTGATTATCAACCAGAACCATGGAAACCAGAAAATTCAGCTCTTTTGCTGAAGCAAATGGCCTATACACTTACCAGCCGCTCCGACGATCTGTCAATGAATCTGGCAATGGAGAAATATGGAAAATCCGTTATGGATCAGTTGTTTCCAGATTTTATGGTAGAGGAAGAGCCAATCATTCCGAGGAAAACAAAGTTTAATTTCAATCCGCTTAAGGTGCCCAAAGTTCCTCTTTCGCTCGGATGGACGGATACAACAGATGAGGCAATTCCAGTGAGTAAAATGCCGGTGCTGGAAGATGACAATGGCATTGGTTCTAATAATTGGGCCGTTTCAGGAAGTAAAACAAAATCCGGCTACCCCATTCTGGCAAATGATCCTCACCTTTCTATGAAGATGCCATCCACCTGGTATGTTGCTGAACTAAAAGCACCCGGTTATCATGTGATGGGCGCCAATATTCCAGGAGCACCAGGAATAATTTCAGGATTCAACAAGGAGTTTTCATGGGGAATTACCAATGGCTATCCGGATGTGATGGATTGGTATGAATTGAGTTTTAATGATAAATCGTGCAGTCATTATTGGATGAATGGGCAATGGATGAAAACGTTGAAGGTACGGGAGGAAATTCAGGTTAGAGGTGATGAAACCATCGTCGATGAGGTTTTATGGACACAATCAGGGCCTCTTGTTTACAGGAAAGGAGAGAGCCCTTTGCATAAATTTGTTCCGAATGGATGTGTTCTGCGCTGGGTAGGCCATGAAACAGGCAATGAATTGAAGGCATTCATTGGGCTTGGAAAGACCAAATCAGTGAAGGAAGTTTCGAAAGCACTGGAGACTTTTGTATGTCCTGCGCAGAATTTTGTTGCTGCCGATGCTTCTGGAAATATTGCCATGTTTGCTCAGCAAGGTAAAATTCCGCTTCGTTGGAAAGAGCAGGGAAAGTTTCTTCTTCAGGCAGGTCAGGCGGAGCATGCTTGGCAAGGCTGGATACCCCAGGATCATCTGCCTACAATTACAAATCCTGAATCGGGTTTTGTAAGTTCTGCCAATCAGATGCCAGTAGATTCATCTTATCCTTATTACCTCAACTGGAATTATTATTCCCTGGAAAGAGCGAAGCGAATCAATCAGGTGCTTTCATCTGGAGCTCCTTTTGATTTGAAGTCAATGCAGAACTTGCAGAATGACAATCTGAATCTGTGGGCGATGAAGGTTTTACCTCAAATGCTGAAAGTAGCAGGAAGAGGCAATATTCTAAGTGCGGAACTGGCAAAATGGAACTACCGGAATGATCCAAATGAAATAGGACCTGGAATCTTTGAAAAGTGGTTTCAGTGCTGGATGGAATTGGCTTGGTCGGATGACTTTGGAG
>CANETC010000221.1 GCA_947441055.1 Cytophagaceae bacterium
ACAGGCCTTTGGCGGAACGGTCGAATATTCCAGAAGAATTGAATATTCCACCCTTCAAACCCAGAAAGCACTCACCGCCCTGGATTTAAAAAATGTTCAGGCAGGCTATTACCCTACCCTGGTTGCCATTGCCAACCTCGGAGTGAATTCCGCGGCATCTAAATTTTCCAACCTTTCAAATTTTAACGAAAAATTCCGCTATGCCCCATTCAGTTTTTTCGGTTTAAATCTCAGCGTGCCGGTTTTTGATGGCCTCCAGAAAAAGTACAAGGCCGAACAGTCGCGCATTAACATGATGAAAATCAGCAATGGCATGAAGCAGCTGGAGAATGTTATCGACTTCGAGGTGAAGCAAGCCAACATCAACCTAGCCAATGCTTTCGAAAGCTATGCCATACAAAAGCGAAACCTGAAACTTGCGGAGGAAGTGGTAAGGGTGAGCAAAGTGAAGTACCGTCAGGGTGTAGGATCAAATCTGGAAGTTACAAATGCGGAATCTTCGTTGAAGGAATCCCAAACCAATTACTACACGGCACTATATGATTTTATCATCGCCAAAATTGACCTTGATAAAGCGCAGGGCCAATTGCTTAAAGACTAATTCAACCGAGCACGAAAAATGAATTCTACATTAAAAGATCGCTGCGCTTATATTCTCCGGAATCACTTTTTGGTGGATACCCGAACGCTTCGGAATGGGAAATATCTGGAAGATCTGGGACTCACAAGCCCTGAAAAAAAGGAACTTCTGAATCTTTTTGAGGATGAGTTTCAAATTGAGCTCAGCGAAAAAGATGAGCGAAAAATCCGGACAATCCGGGACACAATTTTCATTATCAATCAATATATTAATCCGAATCTCCGGTTGAAAACAACTTAATGCTGAGTAACATGAAAAATCTGATAATTTCTCTGTCTGCCATTTTTCTATTGGGTATGGCTGGCTGCAACAAAAAGGATACTTCCCTGGAAGGAAAGAAAACCAGCCTTGCCGACCTGAAGAAAAAGGCTTCTGAATTGCAATCTGAAATCCGGAAACTGGAGGAGGAAATTGCCGCTGCCGACAGCAATGCCGTTTCTGAAACCAAGGTAAAAAGCATTTTGGTTTCTGAGGTAGATGCTTCGGAATTCCGCCATTATGTGAGTGTGCAGGGAAGCCTGGAGGCGGAAGAAAACCTAATGGTAAGTTCTAAGATGCCCGGTATGATCAATTCTATCCGTGTAAAGGAAGGTGATTTTGTGTCCAAAGGTCAGGTACTTGCGGTAATGGACGACGAAGTTTTGAGGAAGTCCATTGATGAGGTGAAGGCAGGCCTTGAGCAAATCAGCGTTTTGTTTGAAAAGCAAAAGTCGCTTTGGGATCAGAAAATCGGAACAGAGGTTCAGTATCTGACCCTTAAAAACCAGAAGGAAGGCCTCGAAAATAAGCTTGTAACCTTAAAGGCTCAGATGGGTCAGGCACAAGTGACAGCACCATTTTCTGGTGTAATTGATGCCGTATTTGCCAAAGCGGGTTCTATGGCCGCACCTGGAGTTCCTTTGATGCAACTTGTAAATACCAGCCAGGTGAAAGCGGTGGCCAAGGTGCCGGATTCTTATGTTTCGTACATCAAGCAAGGCGACAAGGTGCTTGTAAATCTGCCCGACCTCAACAAGCAAGTGGAAGCAAGCGTGAGTTATGTTGGCCGGATTGTAGATCCCATGTCCAGAACTTTTAAAATTGAGGTGATGATTGCGGCAGGCAACCCAGATTTGAAGCCGAACCTGCTTGCAATGGTGCAGATAAACGACAAAACCGTAAAAGATGCCATTGTAATTCAGGAGAATATCATTCAGCCGACCGAAAATGGGAAGATTATTTTTGTAGCCGGAAGTGAAGGTGGAAAGCAAATCGCCATTCAGAGAACTGTTACCACCGGTCTTTCCTACAATGGAAGGGTTGAGGTGCTTTCCGGCTTGGAAAAGGGTGATAAACTCATTACAACTGGTTATCAGGATCTTTCCGACAAACAGGTTATTCGTTATTGAAACCCAAGTTTCCAAGACAATTCAAAATGAATCACAAGGAATTTAAACCAACCTCCTGGGCAATTGAGAACAAGACCACGATTTACATCGTGACTTTCCTCATTTCCCTGGCAGGTCTCATGATTTATGGAAGACTGCCGAAGGAGCAGTTTCCTGATATTGTAATCCCACAATTTGTGGTTTCTACAATCTATCCTGGCACAAGTCCTGAGGACATTGAAAACCTCATCACGAAACCCATTGAAAAGCAGCTGAAGTCTGTTTCTGGAATCAAGCGTGTAAACTCACAGTCGATTGCGGATTTTGCCCTAATTACGGTTGAGTTCAATACGGGAATCGCAGTTTCTGTTGCCAAGCAAAAAGTTCAAGATGCGGTTGACAAGGCTAAGGCCAAACTTCCCAAAGATTTGGACAATGATCCTGCGGTTCAGGAGGTTGATTTCTCGGAGTTCCCCATCATGAACATCAACATTTCCGGGAATTTTCCACTCGACAAGCTGAAGAAATATGCCGAAGCGTTTCAGGATGAGATTGAGGCCATGCCTGAAATTACCCGGGTGGACATTATCGGTGCACTGAACCGGGAAATTCAGGTGAATCTGGATGTGTATCGGATGCAGGCCGCTGGTTTTACCTTCCGCGATGTTGAAGGTGCCGTGGCAGCTGAAAATGTGAACATTTCAGGTGGTGAACTTAATGTTGACAATGTTCGCAGAACCCTTCGTGTAACGGGAGAATTCAAGGATGTTGAGGCAATTCGCAACATTGTAATCCGGTCATCCACTGGTGCTTCTGTCTTGCTTCGCGACATCGCCGAAGTCGAGGATGCCTTCGCCGAAAGGCAGGATTTTGCCCGTTTGGATGGCAAATCTGTTATTACCCTGAATGTAATTAAGCGCAGTGGCGCAAACCTAATTGAGGCTTCCGACAAAATTCAGGAGATTTCAGACAGGTTTGAAAAGACCAAATTTCCGCCCGGAGTTGACATTACCCTCACCGGTGATCAATCCGAAAAGACCCGGGTTCAGCTCAATGACCTGATTAATTCCGTAATCCTCGGTTTTATTTTCGTTGTACTGGTGCTCATGTTTTTTATGGGTACAACCAATGCAATTTTCGTTGGTCTGGCTGTTCCCCTTTCCGTCTTGCTGGCATTCCTGTTTATGCCCTCATTGCATTACTCACTCAATGTAATTGTAATGTTCTCCTTCCTTTTGGGATTGGGAATTGTGGTGGATGATGCCATTGTGGTAATTGAAAACACGCACCGGATTCTTCATGAAAATAGAAATCTGAGCATTGTGCAGGCGGCCAAGATGGCAGCAGGAGAAGTTTTCCTTCCTGTTCTTTCCGGAACCCTAACCAATGTGGCTCCGTTTTTCCCATTGTTGTTCTGGCCGGGAATTGTGGGTGAGTTTATGAAATACTTGCCTGTAACACTGATTCTTACCCTGTTTGCTTCGCTTGTGGTTGCCTTCATTATGAACCCTGTTTTTGCGGTCAGTTTCATGGACAGGGATGATCCACATGAAAAGAAGCGTGCTAAAATTTCTTCGCTTCTAAAGCCTGTTCTCATTCTTGCAGGTCTCACGGGGCTTTCTTACGCCATCAGCTTTGGTTTTGGAAATTTTATGGCGAGCATTCTGGCGCTCTATCTGGTAAATTTCTTCCTGTTTACGCCGATGATTGCGGCCTTTCAGGGACGGCTTTTACCAGCATTTATGTCTGTGTAC
>CANETC010000222.1 GCA_947441055.1 Cytophagaceae bacterium
GCCATCGGGGTTTCTAAGATTTGGAATAGGATCATTTTTTACTCCGCCCCCAAAAAGGAAGGCTCCATCCACACCAAATATCCATCTTGCCTTATTCAGAAAATGAAGGCCACCACCGGTTTCCCCAAAACTTCCGTAATCGCCGGCAAGATTTCCGCTTGGCTGTGAAAGTCCTGCATACCCACTAATTATTAAACAGCGGACTTTGTCCTTTTTAAGGCTGTCTTTTTGCAGTGGTTTTCCGCTTGCAGAAAAGCAAAAAAGTGGAAAAAGCAGTGCAATGGCAGTAATTAGACTTCGGAGGTTTTTCATTTCCGGAGGCAATTTTATCCAAATCAATCCTGATGTTCCCTGTTTTTCCAATAATATTTTGGATAAGGCAGCAGAGTGTCCTTTTTTTGGGCTCTGAAAAATTACTTTTTTTAATAAGAAAAATGAAAATAGCCGTTGTTGGAACAGGATATGTGGGCTTGGTAACCGGAACTTGCTTTGCAGAAACCGGCAATTCAGTAACCTGCATTGATATCAATGAGGAAAAAGTAAATAGCCTTCGAAATGGCATCATCCCGATTTTCGAGCCGGGTCTGGATGTTCTTTTTGAAAGAAACATTGCCCAAGGCCGTTTGAAATTTACCACAAACCTTGTGGAAGGAATTCAAGAGGCCGCTATTATTTTCCTGGCGCTTCCAACACCTCCGGGAGAAGATGGCTCAGCAGATTTAAGTTATATTCTTGGCGTGGCATCAGACCTTGGTCCGATTCTGCATCAATACACAGTAATAGTGGATAAATCTACCGTTCCGGTTGGCACGGCAGAACTTGTTTCCGCAAGAATTGCAGCCAATGCAAAAGTTGAGTTTGATGTTGTTTCCAACCCTGAATTTTTGAGAGAAGGTGTGGCTGTAGAAGATTTCATGAAGCCTGACCGTGTAGTCATTGGAACCAGTTCAGACAAGGCCAAGAAAATTATGGAGCGCCTTTATGCGCCACTTGTTCGTCAGGGTAATCCAGTGATATTCATGGACGAGCGCTCTGCAGAACTTACCAAATATGCAGCCAATGCTTTTTTGGCTACCAAAATTACCTTCATGAATGAAATTGCCAATCTGTGCGAAAAGGTTGGCGCCAATGTGGATGAAGTTAGAAAAGGAATTGGTTCAGACAGCAGAATCGGAAAGAGGTTCTTATTTGCAGGCATTGGTTATGGCGGTAGCTGCTTCCCTAAAGATGTTCAGGCGCTCGCCAAAACTTCTTCTGATTTTGATTATGACTTCCGAATTCTGGCTTCAGTAATGGATGTGAATCATGCGCAGAAAACAAGGCTCATTCCTTCCATTATGGCATATTTTGGAAACGACCTAAAGGGAAAGAAAATAGCAGTCTGGGGACTTGCTTTTAAGCCATATACGGACGATATCCGCGAAGCACCTGCTTTGGAAAATATTACTGCACTTTTGGAAGCTGGTGCAAGTATTAAGGCTTATGACCCTGAAGCTCAGAACAATGTGAGAAAAATTCTAGGTGACAGTATCGAATACGGATCTGATCTTTATGATACAGTTGAAGGGGCTGATGCTTTGCTCGTAGTAACAGAATGGCCGGAATTCAGAACACCTGAATTCGATAGAATTGCATCCCTTTTGAAAAATAAAGTTGTATTCGATGGCCGAAATGTTTTCGAGCCAGAGCAGATGCAGGAATTAGGCTTTGAATACTACTCAATTGGCCGTCTTCCGGTCCGCAATTCTTAACCTATCAATCTGATGAAGAAAGTATTAATTACAGGAGGTGCAGGGTTTTTAGGTTCCCACTTGTGCGATCGTTTTATCCATGAAGGATTTCATGTGATTGCAATGGATAACCTCATTACTGGAAACCTTGCCAATATTGAACACCTCTTTCACCTGAAAGAGTTCGAATTTTATAACCACGATGTTTCCAAGTTTGTTCACGTTCCCGGCGACCTTGATTACATCTTACATTTTGCTTCACCCGCTTCTCCAATCGATTATCTCAAACTTCCAATTCAGACATTAAAAGTGGGTTCTTTAGGAACACACAATCTGCTTGGATTGGCGAAATCGAAGAAAGCCCGTTTTTTGATAGCTTCTACTTCAGAGGTTTATGGAGATCCACTGGTTCATCCACAAAATGAAGACTATTGGGGCAATGTAAATCCAATTGGTCCGCGTGGTGTATATGATGAAGCCAAGCGTTTTCAGGAAGCCATCACAATGGCCTACCATACTTTCCATGGACTTGAGACGAGAATCGTTCGCATTTTCAATACCTATGGACCAAGAATGCGACTGGATGATGGCAGAGTATTGCCTGCTTTCATCGGACAAGCGCTCAGGGGAGAATCTCTGACTGCTTTTGGTGATGGCACCCAGACAAGGTCATTTTGCTATGTTTCGGATTTGGTTGAAGGCATTTACAGGCTTTTAATGAGTGATTATGCTTATCCGGTAAATGTTGGAAATCCTGGAGAAATCACCATCAATCAGTTCGCTGAAGAAATCCTTGCCATCACGGGTAGTGATTCGAAAGTAATTTACAAGCCTTTGCCTCAGGATGATCCAAAACAAAGACAACCTGATATTACCCGTGCCAAAGAAATTCTTGGTTGGGAACCAAAGGTTGAAAGGGCTGAAGGCCTGAAGTTTACTTTGGATTATTTCCGAAAAGTAGTGTAGAAGACAAAAAATCAGCCTGTTGTGGTAGCCAGCTCTATATTCTCGCAGCTTGCGCAAACAGGTTTATTGCCAGAGATGTCGATTCTATCGGGAATCTTCATCATCTGTTTCCTGACTTATCTTCTTCCGGTTTATTCCAAAGGAATTTCCTTATGGATTGCATTGATTTCTTTGGGGATAGCGTTTTACCTTTCAGGTTCTGTTCAGGAAATTAAGCCATTACAGTCCATGGGAATTGACCCGTGGACTGGTATTTTAAAGCGCTATTTTTGCATTGCCACCGCCGCTTCTCTCTTCGGTTGGTTGGAATGGAAGCAGGCCAGGATTGGAGATATATCTGCAATTTTCATCGCCTTGCTTCTTGTAGCTTGTCTTTCCTTAATGATGTTGGTGCAGGCTGCAGACTTGTGGCTTATGATCATTTCAGCCGAAGCTTTTTCTTTTTCAGCTTATGGAATTGCAAGCAGTAATCAATCTGGAGACAATTCCCACGAGAGCGTGCTCCGTTATTTTGGAATTGGCGCCCTTGCAACCTCAGTTTCAGTATTTGGCTTAACCTGGGTAATTGGTTTCAGGGAATCCATGCCAGATGGAATACTAGGTTTTCAAAATTCAGAGGCCTTTTTTCCTGTTGCAGGTGCTGTATTTTTCTTAGCATTCCTGTTTTTCAAATTGGGTAGTTTTCCATTCCATGCCTGGGTTCCTGGAATTTTCCGAACCGCACCAACACCCGTTGCAGGATTTCTTGCCGCAAGCCCAAAGGTAGCTGCAGGATTTGCTTGCCTTCATCTTGTACAAATTCTGGATGTGAACCTGAGTCTTCCGTTTGTTGTGCTTGCTTTGTTTACTGGAATATTTGGGAATATTGCCGCATTCCGGGCAAATGGGCTGAGGGAAATGTTGGCCTATTCCGCCATTGGACAGGCTTCCTTTCTTGTGATTCCTGCAATTTTTTCCAGACAAGTTTCTGGGGCTGCTGGACACCTTTTGTATTTTTCAATTTCTTATGCTGTGGCAATTCAGGCC
>CANETC010000223.1 GCA_947441055.1 Cytophagaceae bacterium
AAACTCGATTTAATTTGGCAGTAGAAAAGCAACATGCACATAGCATTTGTTTTAAAGAAGGCGGGGATGAGTCACTTCGCAGATAAGGAATTACTTAAAGGAGGTTCAGTGCTAAGAAAGAAATTCAGTGCTAAAATTGCCCACCTTCTTAAAGCAAAGAGGCGTTAAGGACTCCCATGAAATAAAATCTGGCAGCAAAATTGACACTCCTTAGTTAGAAATATTTTCTCCCAAAATACCTTTCCAAAACCCCTTTCATCACTTCCCCTTTGGCCTCACTTTCCCCTTAATATTCTTGGTGGCGCCGAGCTTGTCCATTCTCCAGGTTTCTACCTTCATAAGGTTTCCATCCTCGTCGTAATATTCCCAAAGGCCATTTTTCTTGCTGTTTTTGTAAATGCCGCTGAGGGATAATTTTCCGTTTTCAGAGAACTTCTCAAAAATCCCCTGCATATAATTCCCTTGGTAAAGGAAAATCTCATTCACTTTTCCATTGGAATGGAAGGTTTTGGTTTTGCCGGTTTTTAGGTCGTTTAGCCAGGATTCTTCCGTGATTTTTTTCCCTACGGAATCCCAAAGAATTCTGATGCCGTTTCGCTTTCCTGCTTCGTTGTACTCAAGCGACTCCTTTTTCTTGCCGTCTGGATAATAGTAAACCCATTCTCCAAATGGACTTTCGCCCTTTCCATACTTGCGGATGGAAGCGGTTTTTCCATTCTCATAAAATGTTTTGGCAGAGATCTTTTTGTCGCTTTCAAATTCAACTTCCTCGCTGATTTTTCCATTGGGGAAGTAGTATTCTGCCGGACCATCTTTCAAACCACTTTGCCAGGTGATTTTGCTTTTGATCGGCCCCTCCGGGTAATAGGTCTGGAATTCCCCATGATACCGGCCATCGAGGTAATAACCCACCTGAATTTTCTTGCCATCACGGGTGTAAGTGGTGAACCCGCCGTTTTTGGTTCCCTTTTCCAGGTGCGATTCGGTATCGAGCTGACCGTTATCGAAATACACTTTGTAGTTTCCACTGAGGTAACCATCGGTATAATTTGCCTCAATGCTCAGAATTCCGCTGGGAAAATACTCCTTGCTGAGTCCGTGCGGCTTTCCTTTCCGGTGCATCAACTCCTTTTTAGGTTTTCCATCCCGATAATATTCCACGGCAAGTCCTTCGATGGAATCTTTTCTGAAGAGTGCTTTCGACTTAATGCCGCCGCCTGAATACCATGCAGTGAGGGAATCATTCAATTGGTTTCCTGCAAAAAATGCTTTCTGTAAAAGCTGACCGGTGGAGTCATACGCCAGCATTGGGCCATCTTTTTTACCATCAAAAAAATTGGCTTCCAGTCGCTTTTTACCATTCGGGAAGTACTCCAGAAATGCGCCATTTTTTTTGCCATTTGCATATTGACCGGTCATGGCAATGCGGCCATTCAGATGGTAACTTTTATAAGGACCTTCCATCAGGCTGTCTTCAGCATTGTTGTAACTGAACTCGGCCCGGATTTTCTTTTTTGTTAGACTGTCGTAATACAGTTTTACAGGCACCTGGGCCATTATTTGGGCTGCGATTGGCAGGATAATTACGGTCAGCAAAATTCTTTTTCCCGGCATCATGGACTTAGGTGTTTTTTTGTGTTCCAAAAAAAGAAAAAGAGAACGCAATTCCACAGTTTTTTATGAGTTCCAGCACAAAGAAAAATTTAGAAGCCATCGAAAAAGCACTGGAAGGCAGTGGCTCACGCCTCCTTCCGGTATCAAAAACTTTTCCTGTCAGTCGAATTATGGAGGCATATGAAGCTGGATACCGTGATTTTGGGGAAAACCGCGTTCAGGAAATTCTTGAAAAGAAAGCACAAATGCCGGAAGATATTCGCTGGCATCTGATCGGGCAGCTTCAAACCAACAAAGTGAAGTATGTGGCCGATTTCATTTTTTTGATTCATTCGGTGGATTCCGAAAAGCTTTTGGCTGAAATTGAAAAGCAGGCTTCGAAGCATGAACGGCAGATTCCGGTTTTGCTGCAGGTTCACATCGCGGAAGAGGAAACAAAATCTGGATGGGATGCCGGTGAACTCAGATCATGGCTGGCAGCTGGCGGTCCAGGGCGTTACCCGCATGTGCTTTTCAGGGGATTGATGGGTATGGCCACCAATACGGATGACATGGAACTTGTTCGAGCGGAATTCCGCGGGCTGGCCAACTTGAAGAAAGAGTTTTCGGAAAATCAGCAATACCCCAATTTTAAAATGGAGGAACTTTCCATGGGCATGAGTTCGGATTTTCAGGTGGCAATTGAAGAAGGAAGCACGATGGTGCGCATGGGCTCCGCCATTTTCGGAGGCCGTTGAAAAAAGCTTTTAATTGCGCCGGCTGAAAAGCTTGAACAAGGAAAATCCTTGTTTTTTGCCGGGATTGTCGAATGTGCGACCTTTTGGACAATCCATAAAGTAGGCTTCGGTCTTTTTTCTTTTGGATGTGCTGGCGCTGGTGGCAGGCAACATTTTTGGTTTGCGGGCAAAATCAATCACTGCATCGCTGCAAGAATTGCGGTGCGGTTGAATTGAAACCCCGATGTAATGAAGATTGGCTGAAAGGATGTTGTCTCTATATATGCCTGAATTGTGCTTGTTGCTCAGGAATGAAAGCACAATGTCGAGGGGTTCGCCACTTCCAAGATGGAAGTTTTCTGCAAATCCGGCATGGTTGGGGAAATACTGAGAAATGCGCTGTTCGAAATTTAAACCCTTGCTGCTGATGTGTCCGGAGTCTCCAGTCAAGCCCATGTCCTTTGCGTGACTGAGTGCAGTTTTATGAAGCGAGTAAGCCGGCATCAGAGGTGGCAGGTTTCGGGTGGACTTTAATTTGCAGATCATTCCTTGAAAATCAAGCTTGCTGGTATCGATGCCTGCCGGAAGTAAAATTTCACGAATGAAAGCGTGACCATCAAACCTTGCCAGGTTACACAAGGCCACCACCAGTTTTTCATCTTCAGAGAGATAGAATTCGCTTGAAGCCGTGTGAAGGTTGGCGTATTTCGCCTGATTGAAAATGTTGTTGAAAAGGACCAGGGTGGAATTTTCCGTGGGCAATGTTTTCCCAATTGCCGGTCTGTTAAGAGCCAGCATCAAAACAAGGGGCCATATGAATGAAAGGAATTTCATGCTCGTAGGTTTTGATGCACCTTTAATGCTTTGTCGTTCGAAGAAAGTAACCCCAGTTCATAAAAAAAACAGAGAGTTCATGATAATAAACCACAAAAGTCTGCCAATCGTTTTCTATACATTGAATCGCTTGACTTAAATTGCCAGCCAATGAAGATTCATATCCTATCCGGAATTTTGTTTTTCCTGATTTCGGCCTGCAATAAACCCGTCGAAAATGAGCAAGCACTTTTGGCTAAACGGCTTGCCGAGTCCTTTGAAGCCCGCTGGTCGGTTCCCGGACCTGCATCCGACAGTGTTAGGAATGCACTTGCCAGTCTTTCAATCCGAAATGAATACACGCTTTATTCCCGGGCCTGGCAATTGGCCGGAAAGGGAAATTTACCTGCAGCGCTCAAGACGGTCGATTCTCTGGTGATGGGTTTTCCAAGTTTTGTAAAAGGAGCCTATTTGCGGGCAAACCTTCGCCTGGAGAACAAAGACACAAGTGGAAGTTTGTCGGATTTCGAGCGTTGTCTGAAGCGCAATCCTGCATTTTTTGAATGTCG
>CANETC010000224.1 GCA_947441055.1 Cytophagaceae bacterium
ACGCCACCACCTGGTAAAATTTTTCCAAAAATTCGGATAGAATCCAAGCGCCAGGTGCCATTTGCATTAGGACTATTAAAGCCAAAAAATCTAAAGCGAAGAATCTGGTCAGAAGAGAGGTTTTGAAACTGCGAACCTAAAACCACTTTATTGCCATAAGAAATCACCACAGTTGCCGAATCTGATTTTAAATCTGAAGTAAATCCATCTATGCTAGAGCGAACCACAAAGGAACGAACGCCAGTATTTGACCTCTTCTGACCAAAAACGATGCTATCCAGACTTAATTTGAAACCACTATTGGAGGCAATTGGAAAATCAAAATAATCTGCAGAATCCACAACTGCGGGATCACTTGTAAACCCTTTCGCGCTGAAGACATTGTTCGCGTTGCTTGGCTGGATTCCGCTTCCACGCGTTATTGATCCAAGACTACCGTTTGCAGGCTGTCCATCGGGAGCCAGGCTTACTTCATTTCCAAGAGCTCCAGTAAAATTAAATTGCTGTAAAAGTTGAGCAGAAGCCTGCGAAGCCGATAGAAAAATCAGCGCATAAAACGCCAAGAAGGAGAGCTTTCTCATTTGTTTTAATGTTTGTTAAAAGGATTATTTTTTCCTGAGCCAGATACTTCCACCCTTGTTTTCTAAACAGAGTGCCATATGCTTACTGAACCAATCCTCGTGATGCTCTTCGAGGAAAGTATTGAACATGATTACTTCAAATTCAGGATTGTACATTAAAAAAGCCCTAAGGATATAAATCTCATTGAAGCCAAACCACACATCCTTTTTCATCACCCAGGATTTTGGATATTCCATCGGGGTAAAAATGTCATGAAAATGAATGATGACTCCTGATTTCAACCTTGGCAAAACTTCGAAGAAAATGTAATTCACATCACTTCCCGTTTTACTCACATGGCTGCTGTCCACAAAAAGAAAATCTCCTGCTTTCAAGGACTCAAATTCCGAAAAAGGAACCTGTTGAATGGGCAGTTCAAAAATCTTGTTTTTTGTTTTATCGGTATCTTTTAGAAGAGAATAAAGCCTTTCTGGATAGGGCTCAATGAAAGTGAGATTGACAGAATCGTTAAGAAACCGTTCGTTCGTATCAATCATTACTGCTGATGAATGCCCAGATCCGACCTCAATGATGCGTGAAGGCTTGAAGTGGCGCATCAGCATGTAGAGGAAAATGCCGTCAGAATAACTAAAAATGCCATTTCCTAGGTAGTACCTAAAACCTGGTGTTTGCTCTACCGGAAAAGGAACCTCTTTGTAATAAGGCAAAAGTTCATCCAAAAGTTCCAATTGGGCTTTCTCGCGAAAATCAATTCCAAACACCGATTTTTTCGATGTATCAAAAACCGTATCAGAATATACATCAACGGCTTTGGGGTCAACCAATGGATTGTAATAATGACCGGGTGGATACCAGGTTCTATACTTCTTCAGCTCCCGGTTGAGGTGGCTGATATAGGGAAGGCTATTCAGTATTCCTTTGATGGCTTCCTTTATCATATTGTGTATCCGGGATAAGTCTTTAAAATTAGGTTGCAATTAATAAAAAAAATGGCTCAATTTTTCCCTAGTACCGCCTGAATTAGAAATTATCCCCTGTTTAAGGATCAAAAAGGGACCTGACTATCGCCCCCGGGGATTGATGGAATATCCATAAAACCAGAATCCGGAAGGGTAGAATTCAGTTTGCTGCCCATTTTTATCCTTTCACCATTAATTTGCTCAGGAACACTTGCATCAACATATCCAGAAGAGGTGTCTACATAATTCTGTTCATAATCCACAAATTTGGTGTTTTTGGCAAGGAAACGAAGCAGGATCGTACCCACATCACCATTCCTGTGCTTGGCCATAATGTACTCCACCAATCCTTCAGTACTTCGATTATCCAGGTCGTATTCTTTCAAGCCATAATACTCCGGACGGTAAAGGAAGGAAACAATATCTGCATCCTGCTCAATTGCGCCAGATTCCCGAAGATCAGAAAGCAAGGGCCGCTTAATTCCACCTCTGGTTTCAACAGAACGACTTAGCTGACTCAGCGCGATTACGGGAACATTCAGTTCCTTCGCAAGGGCTTTCAAGGAACGCGAAATCAGTGAAACCTCTTCGGTTCGAGTACCGCCCTTGAGGCCTTCCACATTCATTAATTGGAGGTAGTCAATGATGATGAGTCCAATATCATGTTGCTGTTTAAGTCGCCTGCATTTTGCCCTGAGTTGTACAGGCGTTATGGCCGGGGTATCGTCTATAAAAAGCGGGGCATTGGCAAGTTCCGTAACCCTGTTGTGAAGCTGTGCCCATTCATATTCCTCCAGGTTTCCTTTTCTGAGGCGTTCCCCAGGTAAACCAGTTTCGGCAGAAATCAACCTATTCACCAACTGCTCAGCAGGCATTTCGAGTGAAAACACAGCCACAGGCTTGCGGAAAGTGACGGCAGCATTTCTTGCAGCAGTTAATACAAAAGCGGTTTTACCCATACCCGGTCTAGCCGCGATGATCACAAGATCAGAATTCTGCCATCCACCTGTAAAACGATCAAGTTCAATCAAGCCAGTGGGAACACCCGTAATTCCGTCTCCATTGTTGTTTTTGGCTTTTATCCCCTCAATGGAAAGTTTCACGAGGGATTTCATATCCACCACATTTCGGCCAATATTTTTCTCGGCTATCTGAAAAATAGAGGTTTCTGTTCGGTCTAAAAGTTCAAATACATCCGTTTGATCCTCGTAAGCATCCCGAACGGCAGAATTTGAAACCGTGATAATCTCTCGTTTGATAAAGTGCTCAAGCACAATACGCGCATGGATTTCCACGTGGGCTGCAGAGGAAATCTTAGATGCAAGACGAGCAAGGTATCGCGCCCCTCCTATCCATTGAAAATCGTTATTATCTTTAAGTTTATCGGCCACGGTAAGCACATCCACCGGCTTTCCATCAGAAAACAAGTCCATGATTGCGGAGAATACTTTCTGATTTTCTTCTCTATAAAAACAATCAGCCCTTAGAATTTCACTCACAGTATTGAGGGCGTCCTTGTCCAACATGATGGCGCCAAGAACAGCTTCCTCTACATCCGGAACCTGTGGAATCACCTTTCCACCTTGCCGAATTATTTCATCAGCCATTGCCTTGCGGTCCTGGTTGCCTTTTCTAAAGTTCTTCTGAGCAAATCCGTTGTCAATGATGTTTTCCATGGTCAGGCAAAGCTAAAAATTCGGCGGTTTAAGCGAAGCCTCCCGACCAATAAAATCCTATTTTTAACCTTATAAACCACTGATTTTTAATTTCAAACGGCTTCCAAGAAAAATTTCACTTGCAGATTTCTTTTAACTGGAAATTGAAATCGCGTTTTAATAAATGGATTTGACCGTTCCCTTCCTTAAAAAAACTTTTCGCGATTGGCTTGAAATACCTTAGTTTGAATCCTAGTTGAAAATGGACTTACTGCTCACCCGCATACTTTGGCTCAGAAGGAGCAAATGGCAATTTTTACTTGCTGGCCTTGCTTTTTTAATCGGGTTATCCACCATGATGATTGCATTGGAAAGCTACCTGAGAGTAAACGCGCACCTGGAAAAAAAGGAAAAAGAAGGCCAGTTTCTAATTATCAACAAAAAAATCAGTCTGGTAAATACCCTTGGGATTGAGTC
>CANETC010000225.1 GCA_947441055.1 Cytophagaceae bacterium
AAAGCGAGCAATTCAGGCAAAGATTCTATTTCATCTAAGGCACCTGAATGCACAAAAACCAAGGCACCTGGAATTGCAAAAGCATTGAACGATGATTTATTGATTACATAAAATTCAGGACGGATTACCTTGCCGTCGGCTCCAGCAGGAAATTTCATTCCAGCCATAATTTTCCTGAGCAGCTTGGTCCGCTTTTGATCAACACTTGATTTTTTAAGGACTTCGGTCTTGATCGTTGACAAATTAGACTTCTCCCAATCCAAAGAAATTTCTTGGGCAATCCAATCCGTTACAGCCGGATAAACAAAGGAAAAAAGGAAAAACAAACCGACGAGGAAAGCGAGGAACAGCCCCCCAAGAACTTTAAAAACCGAAGAATTAGACTTTTTCTGGAGAGTACTATCTTCCTTGGTCCTGATTCCCGGAATGCCTGCATAGCAATGCAACAGCGGAAACCTATTTTCAGAATTCCGGATATACCATTTATCAGCAGAACCTTGGATTTTTTCAACCCGGATTTGACTTAATGGCCAATTCTTGTTTTCCCCATTCACCCTAAAATGGAGGCCTCCTTCAAGCTGTTCAACATGAATTTTTGTGCCTGGATCTCCCAAATGAGAATAGTAATTGGCTTCAAAAAAATTATCAGGGCTACCCATGAACCGCCAAAGTTGCAAAATCCTAATCAAATCCTTTCTCTGGTATTTGATAGGCCGATTCCTTGTTCATTCCTTTCTGCTATATTGCCCCAAAATCCGGTTTCTTTCTGATGGCGACAGCCCTTCGATTTCTATTATTTTTCATCCTGATTCATTGCGCATTTTTTGCAAATGCGCAGAATTTCGGCACAAGTCTGGATTTCCTGATAAAGGAGACAAATGCCAGAACCGCAGCACTTGGGGGTTTTAATGTTTCGCTCCGAGATGATGATGTTCAGATGATCAATTCCAATCCGGCCCTTGCAAATGGTAAGATGGCACGGTCTGCAGGCTTTACATATAACCCATCTTTCGCCAGTATTAAGCAATACAATACAATTTACTGCGACAGCATAAAGAAGGCAGGAACCCTTTTCGCATCTCTTCAATATCTGGATTATGGCAGCTTTCAACAAACCGATCCTGCCGGCATCATTTTAGGAAATTTCACAGCCAGTCAGTTTGCTTTCTCAATGGGAACATCCCGAAAAAAAGGCAATTTTCACCTTGGGACTGCAGTTAAATTTTCAGGCTTTCAAATTAGCAGCCTGAGTTCTTATTCAATCGGATTGGATCTTGGGGCCTATTACAGGCATCCAAAAAAGGACCTGAGCTTTGGAATGAGCATTCGAAACATCGGCTGGCAGATGAAAAAATTGTACATCGATGGAAAGTCGATGCAATTGCCCCTCAACATCCAGGCGGGTTTCAGTTATCGACTGAGCCACATGCCGCTCAGAATCTCAGCCACTGCTTTTTATTTACAGGAAACAGACATTCAATATTTAGACCCAAATACCCCCGGAAAACTAGATCCAAATGGCAAGCTGGTAAAAGACGATAAAAAAATCACCGAACAGATTGCGCGTCATTTGTGTCTGGGAGGAGAGTTTTTACTGCATCGGAATTTCAATTTAAGGGTTGGATACAACCACCTCAGGCGCAAAGAACTAAGGCCAGAAACTGGTGCCGGATTAACCGGATTTTCACTTGGTTTTGCCATAAACTCAAAGCCCTTAAATCTTTCCTACACCTATTCTGGCTGGCAAAGTGGTGCAGGATTGCATTTTTTAAGCCTCAACATTCGTTTCAATTCCTTCCTAAACCGGGCCAATTAATTCTGGCCGAAAAAATGGAAAACTCTTCATTAACACCCATTCAAATTGTCCAGGAACTGGACCGTTATATTGTTGGTCAGGCCGTTGCAAAGAAAAATGTGGCCATTGCCATGAGGAACCGCTGGCGCCGGATGAATTCCTCCGAAGACATTCGAAATGAAATTGTGCCCAACAACATATTAATGATTGGGGCAACCGGCGTTGGTAAAACTGAAATTGCCCGCAGGTTGGCAAAAATCACACATGCGCCATTTGTTAAAGTAGAAGCCTCTAAGTTCACAGAGGTAGGATATGTAGGCCGTGATGTTGAAAGCATGGTTCGTGATCTTGTCGAACAAACGGTGCGAATGGTAAAGGCGGAGAAGACAGAAGAAGTCAAGGAGAAAGCGGCCACTGCGGTTGAAGAAATCATTCTTGATATTTTGATTCCACCCCTGAAAGACACAAAAACAAACCTTTCTGGGGATGGAGAAGAGCAAATTCAAAACGAAACAACCCGTTCACGCTTTCGCGAGAAGTTGGCTGCCGGAGAACTTGACCAAAGAAAGATTGACCTTCAAGTAAACAAGAAGAATAGTCCGAACATTGGCATCATGGGTGGTGGGCCAATGGATGAAAGCAGCATGCTAAACATTCAGGAAATGATTGGCGGAATGCTTCCAAAAGCGAACAGAAGCCGAAAAATGACCATTGCTGATGCACGGAAAGCTTTGTTGGATGAAGAAGTTGACAGGCTGATAGACATGGAAGAAGTAAAGGAAGAAGCCTTGAAAAGGGCCGAAAACTCTGGAATTATTTTTATCGATGAGATAGATAAAATTGCGAGTTCTGCTTCTGACAGAAATGCCAGCGGAAGTGTGAGCCGAGAAGGTGTTCAACGCGATCTTCTCCCTGTGGTTGAAGGATGTGCAGTGAACACCAAGTATGGCACGGTAAACACGGACCATGTCCTTTTTATTGCTGCCGGGGCCTTTCATTTCGCAAAGCCTTCTGATTTGATTCCTGAACTTCAAGGTCGATTTCCAATTCGGGTCGAACTTGAAATGCTGACAAAATCTGATTTTATCCGAATCTTGTCTGAACCACAGAACTCCTTGGTAAAACAATACCAGGCACTTTTTAAAGCGGAAGGAGTTGACCTTACTTTTTCTGCAGAAGCAATCGAAGAGCTCGCAGAAACCGCGATGCATATTAACGAGCAAGTGGAAAATATTGGGGCAAGAAGACTGCATACAATTATGAGTCAATTGCTTAATGATTATCTTTTCAATATGCCGGAAAACCTCCCGGCGGGTAAACTGATAAAAATCAGTAAAGATATTGTACTTCAACGGCTGCAAAGTCTTGCAAAAAATCGCGACCTTAGTCGCTACATACTCTAGTCATAATGAATAAAACAATTTTATTGATAGCTGCAGGCCTCTTCGGATTTGCACAAATTGGAAATGCCCAGAAATATTGGGATTGTTCAAAGGGTCACATTGGTTTCTTTTCCAAAACGCCCGTTGAAGATATTGAGGCAGAAAGCAAAATCGCCGGTGCAATCATTAACACAGAAAATGGGGTGATTGCTTTTAAGGTTCCTATGAAGTCATTCAAATTCAAAAATGCCCTCATGGAAGAGCATTTTCATGAAAATTACATGGAAACCGACAAGGAAGTAAAAAATGGCGATCGAATTGAATACCCAAATAAGGACGGACTCTTTCAGGGAAAAATGGAACCAAAGGTTGATTTCAATACCCCAGGACTTTACAATGTAACAGCCAAGGGAAAACTAAAAATTCATGGCATTGAGGTTGAAAGAGAAATCACCGGAACGCTGGAGGTAAAAGCA
>CANETC010000226.1 GCA_947441055.1 Cytophagaceae bacterium
AAATAAACATGGGAAAAATAATAGGAATTGCCAACCAGAAGGGTGGGGTAGGGAAGACAACAACGGCAATTAACCTCGCCGCCAGCCTTGCTGCACTTGATAAAAAAACACTTTTGGTGGATGCAGATCCACAGGCCAATAGCACATCTGGGCTTGGCTTTGATCCTCAAGAAATGAGGAGTTCGGTGTACGAGGCAATGGTTGAATCGGCGGATGCCCGAAGTATTATTCTCAAAACTGAAATTGAATTTCTTTCCCTTCTCCCAAGTCACATTGATTTGGTTGGGGCCGAGGTTGAAATGATTAACCTTGACAAGCGCGAGGACAGAATGAAGCAGGCACTTAGTGCCATTAAAGATGATTTTGATTACATCATCATCGATTGCTCACCTTCTCTGGGTCTTATTACTGTAAATGCGCTTACAGCAGCTGATTCGGTTATAATACCGGTACAATGTGAATTTTTTGCCTTGGAAGGACTCGGTAAATTGCTGAGTACCATTCGCATTATTCAATCCAGACTAAATCCAGCTTTGTCGATTGAAGGCATTTTGCTGACGATGTATGACAGCCGCCTCAGGCTTTCCAATCAAGTGGTGGAAGAGGTGAGACAGCATTTTCAAAACATGGTTTTTGAAACCATTATCCCTCGAAATATCAAACTAAGTGAATCTCCTAGTTTTGGTTTGCCTGCGATTATCCACGATTCTGACAGCAAAGGCTCCATCGCTTATTTAAATCTGGCAAGGGAAATCGTCGTGAGAAATACTGGCAGCTAAGGCCAAGATGCACCTTGCCTCAGTTTTGAAGGCAAGCACTTTTAAACTAAGTTTGTCTTCCTGCCACAGGTAGGAAATTAGCAATGCAGACAAAAAAAAGAACCGGTTTGGGAAAAGGTCTTGGTGCCCTTTTGGGCGATAGTGGAAATGCAGCTACAGGCAGCAATGAAGCCCAGGCACTTCCAGTTTTCGGTCAGGTTTCCGGGATAAAAACAATTCCACTTTCCAGCATTGAAACCAATCCTTTTCAGCCCCGGACGCACTTCGATAAAGAGGCCCTGAATGAACTTGCAGAAAGCATCCGAGTGCAAGGTATTATTCAGCCAGTTACAGTTCGGCAGTTATCAGAAAATCGCTACCAGCTTATTTCAGGTGAGCGAAGATTTCAAGCTTCTGCCATCGCTGGACTGGATGAAATTCCAGCCTATATCCGGAAAGCCAACGACCAGCAAATGCTGGAAATGGCCATCATTGAAAACATCCAAAGGGAAAATCTGAATGCCCTTGAAATTGCATTTTCGTATCAACGCCTGATGGCTGAATGCAACCTGAAGCAGGAAGAACTCGGCGAAAGGGTTGGCAAGAAAAGGGCCACCGTAAATAATTATCTCCGGCTATTAAAATTGCCACCTGAAATTCAGGCTGGTATTCGTGATGGTCTTGTGAGCATGGGCCACGCAAGAGCCCTCATCAATGTTCCGTTTATTGAAAACCAACTCGCGCTGTTTCATAAAATAATCAGAGAGCAGTGGTCGGTTCGGCAGGTAGAAGATGCTGTTCGCAAAATTGCTGAAGGCGAGCCGGATCCAACACCGGCGAAATCAACAAAAGGACCGGAATCGTCTGCTTTGGAGGCGTTAAAACAAAGACTTACAACGCATTTCGGAACCCGTGTTCAACTTAAATCCGGAGCAGGTGAGAAAGGTGAAATTCGAATTCCATTCCTTTCCCACGATGACCTCAACAGGATTCTGGATTTGCTGAAGCTCTGATCTGAAGCGATGTTGCGCATCACCATTTTCTTATTTTTTCTGGTAATTCTGGTTTTGCCTGGTAAGGGACAAACTGGCAATCAACCAGGTTTGTCTGCAAAGACAGATTCTACTTCGCAGATTAAAAACAGAAAATTCCGCAGTCCCAAAACAGCCAGTTTGCTTTCGGCCATGCTTCCGGGTGCTGGTCAAATTTACAATGGCCGTTACTGGAAGTTGCCGATTATTTATGGAGGTGGATTTGCTCTGGGTTATTACATCAATTTAAACAACAGCCAGTACAAGCTTTTTCGCGATAGCTACCTGAAAGTAAAAGCGGGTGAAAATGATTATTTCAACGGAAACTATGACGCAGAACAGCTGGCGAGGCTTCGGGAGTATTGGCGCCGAAACAGAGATTTGCTGATTATTGTCTCCGGGCTTACGTACCTACTCAACATTGCAGACGCTGCCGTGGATGCACATTTCAGCACATTCGATGTGAGCGACGACTTAAGCCTGAAAATTTCCCCTGGATTAATGTTGGCAGGTACCCGACCTGCTCCAGTTATCGGATTGAAATTTGATTTTCATTGATTGCCATGACAGAAACAAAACTCAAAATATTACTCATCGGCTACGGAAAAATGGGCCGCGCGATAGAAACCCTTGCCCGAGAAAGAGGCCATACTATTGTGGCTTGTATTTCCGATAAGCAAATCGACATCGGACACATTTGTAAGGCTTACCAGCCCAACATCGCTTTTGAATTTACCTCGCCGGAATCGGCTCCCGGAAATATAAAAACCTTGCTTGAAGCTGGAGTTCCCATTGTTTCAGGATCAACTGGCTGGCAGGGCGAATGGGAAGCCATTCGTAAAATGGCACTTGAAAAAAAGGGCTCTTTGTTTCATTCTTCAAACTTCTCGCTTGGAATGAATCTTTTGTTTCACCTCGCCGAAGTGGCTGGTCAGTTTATGAACCTGCATCCAGATTATGAGGTGAGCATTGAAGAGATTCATCATACCGAGAAAAAGGACATGCCCAGCGGCACTGCCATTACTTTGGCAGAGCGCATTATGCGCAGCATGAAGGCGAAGAAATCCTGGGTTCTCAATGAGGACAGCACGCCTGATTCCATCGGTATTTTGGCTCAAAGGCAACCCAATGTGCCTGGAACCCATGTCGTTTCTTTCAGTTCTCCGATTGATACGATTCAACTGAGCCACACGGCCCATTCAAGGCTGGGTTTCGCCTCCGGTGCGGTGCAGGCAGGGGAGTGGCTTCTTGGAAAGCATGGCGTTTTTTCGATGGAAGATTTGCTGGCTGATCGTTTTTATTAGGAGGGCGGCCAATCGAATCAACTGAAAATTTCAATCGAAATTCTCTCAGTTAAATTCTGAAAATGAATTTTCAATATTGGTGAAGGTCTTTCAGTTTTTTAGACTGATAGGCGTTCATCCCTGTAAGTGCTGGAATGAAGCCGAGTAAAAAGCCGACAGGCAACAGTGCGCAAGCAAAAATTAATGAATTCATCAAGGGAAGCGCCTCGGCGAGTTCCGGGAATTTGTTGTGCACATAGAAAACACAGGCAGCAATTCCGGAAGTAGCCAAAAGTCCACCCAAAAGTCCACCCAAACCAATGGCCAAAACATAGGGCTTTTTAATAAACCAGGGCGATGCTCCAACCAATTCCATGGTTCGTATGAAGAATCTCCCGGCGTGCACAGAAGATCGAATCGAAGTTTTTACCAGCCAAAGCACAGTGATGAGCAAAAGTCCGCCGGCAAGTAGAAATGCCATTGAAATTTTCTGCAGGTTTTTTTCCAGTGCGTCTGCAAGACTTTCCATGTAAACAACTTCGAATACACCGGGCTGGACTTCAAGTT
>CANETC010000227.1 GCA_947441055.1 Cytophagaceae bacterium
GGTTGAAACCACACCTGAAATCTGCGAAAGATTTTTCAGGATCAGGGAGGATGATACGACGAAATGCATGTTATCAGCGTTTAAATATCCGGACTAAAAAAAAAGCAGCCCGGGGCTGCCATTTTTGCTCTTCCTCTTGGGCTTGAACCAAGGACCCCCTGATTAACAGTCAGGTGCTCTAACCAACTGAGCTAAGGAAGAAGGTGGCGTAAAAGTATAAGCAGGTTTTCAGAATGCAATACCTAAGCGAAAATTTTTATTTATTTTCCTGTTGTTGTGTCGGCAACAGATGTAGGATTCGGAGCTACAGGTGCTGATGCAGTTGCAATTACCGCTGTAGATTTTTTATTGCTAAATAATATATCCTTTATCCTTGCGCTTTTTTCAGCAGCATCTGGAGCAGCAGCATAAGTTTGTTTTGATTGGCGCGCTGGACCATCAACTTCGCCATAAACCCTTGGGTTTTCCGTCTTTATCTCCTTGTTGGGCTCCTTTACTACTTGGCTGTAACGACCACAGGAGGCTAAAATTACAAGGCAGCAGATTTGTAAAAACTGTTTTTTCATATCCTTTTCGATGCGCAAATATAAAGGGATTGTTCATCCAAAAAACAATCTTTACCGAATCGCAAATTTCATTTTGTATGCAGGCATTTTCCGGATAATTTTGCCACACTTACTATTTAAAGATTCCTTAATCATTTTATTTCAATGAGCGTTTTTGTCAATAAGAATTCCCGGGTTGTTGTTCAGGGTTTTACAGGTTCTGAGGGAACCTTTCATGCCCAACAAATGATCGAATACGGCACACATGTCGTGGGTGGAGTTACTCCGGGAAAAGGTGGGCAGATGCACCTTGAAAAGCCTGTTTTTAACACTGTTGAAGAAGCTGTTTCAAAAGCTGGCGCAAATGTTTCGATTATTTTCGTCCCTCCGGCCTTTGCTGCGGATGCAATAATGGAAGCTGCAGATGCCGGAATTGGTGTCATTATTTGCATCACAGAAGGCATTCCTGTAAAGGACATGATGTATGCCAAAGAATATCTGAAAGGAAGAAATTCTGTTCTCATTGGGCCAAATTGCCCGGGTGTGATTACCCCCGAGGAAGCCAAAGTGGGCATTATGCCTGGTTTTGTTTTCAAAAAAGGCAGAATTGGGATTGTGTCGAAATCAGGTACATTAACATATGAGGCTGCTGACCAAGTTGTAAAAGCGGGTCTTGGGGTTTCAACCGCCATCGGAATTGGTGGTGATCCAATCATCGGAACCACTACCAAAGAGGCCGTTGAAATGCTGATGAATGATGATGAAACGGATGCAATTATCCTTATCGGGGAAATTGGCGGAACCTATGAAGCCGATGCAGCCCGTTGGATTCGTTCTGATGGAAACCGTAAGCCTGTTGTTGGTTTTATTGCAGGTCAAACAGCGCCTCCAGGCCGTAGAATGGGCCATGCTGGTGCCATTATCGGAGGTGCTGATGACACAGCTGCTGCCAAAATGCGCATCATGCGGGAAAACGGAATTTTTGTCGTTGATAGTCCTGCCGAAATTGGCGAGACAATGAAGAAAGCACTTTCGGGATTGGAGGCAATTGCCTAATCCCTTAAATTTTAATAAGTCTTATTTATAACATTTTGAAACTATGGCTCTTTTTGGAAACAACTCGAAGGAAGTGAATACAGCGACACCGGTTGCGCCGGTTGTCGAAAATCAAAACCCCTACGCATCTTCTGCCAGCACAATGAATGTGATCGGCAAGGGTACAACGGTTACGGGCGATATTGAAACTTCCAGTGACATCCGTATCGACGGAAAACTTGACGGCAACCTTTTCTGCAAGGCCCGTGTGATTTTAGGTCAGGGTGCTATCCTTGATGGAAATCTGAATGCTTCTCATGCTGAATTGGCTGGTGAGGTAAATGGCAAAGTTGAAGTGAAGGAAATGCTGACTCTTAAAAGTTCATCTACCATTCATGGCGACATCAATACAGGTAAACTTGTTATTGAAGCAGGCGCCAAATTCAACGGAAGTTGTAAAATGGGCGCGGTTTCCAAAGAAGTTTCTCTTAACGGAACGGCTGGGCTTAAGCAGGTTTCTGTTAATTAGTCCCTGAGCGAAAGCGGCACATGAACAACCCCTGGCTGAAGTACAGCGGGATGGCTTTGCAGTTTGTTCTCATTATCCTTGTGGGTTATTGGCTTGGAGGATTTTTGGGTGATAAGTTGCATTGGAAAAAAGGCAATGGAGAACTAATCGGAATGATGTTTTTCCTGGTTACCGGCCTTTACAAAATCATCCGAGACCTTCAAAAAGGCCAAGGCGAATAATTGCCACCCAACACATTTTTTTTCCTTTTGAAGCGGGCAATTTTGGCCGCTTCATTTTTATTTCAAGTATTGCACACCAATTTTTATCAATCAATCTTCATCAATTTTTATGTTTAAATCAAGAAAGTGGGCAATTGCCCTTCTTAGTTGCCTAAGCCTGACTGCAGGTAATCTGCGTGCGGATGAGGGTATGTGGCTCCCGCTTCACATTGCCCGACTTAACATCGGTGATATGCAGAAGGTCGGATGCAAACTCAGTGCAGAGCAATTGTACAGTGTAAACTCTTCCAGTCTGAAAGATGCAATTGTTTCATTTGGAGGCTTTTGTACAGGTGAAATTATTTCAGGTGAAGGACTTATTCTCACCAATCACCATTGTGGATATGGTGCAATTCAATCGCATAGTTCAGTAGAAAAAAATTATCTGCGTGATGGTTTCTGGGCCTATTCCAAAGACCAGGAGTTGCCTAATCCTGACTTGTTCGTGAAGTTCCTTGTTCGGATGGAAGATGTTAGCCAGCGCGTGCTTGGCAAACTTAATGACCAGATGACTGAGGCAGAAAGGAGAAAAGCAGCCGAGGCTGAATTCGTTGCCATTAAAAAAGAAGCTACCCTGGGAACAGGTTTCGATGCTGAAGTGAAGGCTTATTTCGATGGAAATGAATATTACCTCTGTGTTTATGAAACATACAGGGATGTTCGCCTTGTTGGAACCCCGCCTGAATCTGTAGGAAAATTTGGTGGAGATACCGACAACTGGATGTGGCCGCGCCACACCGGAGATTTTTCAATGTTCCGTGTGTATGCCGGAAAGGACGGAAAGCCTGCTGCATATTCCAAAGACAATGTGCCATTGAAGCCAAAACACTTCCTTCCTGTTTCTACTTCAGGAGTAAAAGAAGGTGACTTTACGATGATCTTCGGTTTTCCAGGAAGAACAAACAGGTTCCTTAGCTCTTATGGAGTGAAAATGGCTCTTGATATTTCCAATCCTGCAGTGGTTGCCATTCGCGACAAAAAACTCAAATTGATGAAGGAAAACATGGATGCAAATCCTGCTGTTCGCATTAAGTATGCAGCGAAGTATGCGCAAATTGCCAACTATTGGAAGTATTTCATCGGACAATCTCAAGGCCTTAACCGCCTGGAAGTTGTGGATAAAAAATTGGCTGAGGAAACTGCTTTTCAGCAGTGGGCCGATTCAGATCCTGTTCGCAAGGTGAAATATGGTAAAGTATTGGCTGAAATGGGTTCTGCTTTCGAGAAACTTAGAAAGTTCCGAAAGGCTTCTAC
>CANETC010000228.1 GCA_947441055.1 Cytophagaceae bacterium
GATTTCGTTCTTTTGAGTACACAGGAAAAAAGGTTTCCTACAACTTCAATGGACTTCCAAATGATGCCCGCATTTGGGATGTCAGCAATCGACATAGCATCAGGCAGATCAATCTGGTTCAGAACTCAATTGCTGTTTTTCAAGATACAATAAAAGAGTTTCATGCTTTTTCTCCTTCTGATGCATTGGTTCCTGCAGTTTTTAAAAGGATATCAAACCAAAACCTTCGGGGTCTTCAAACGCCAGACCTTTTAATCGTGAGCCATCCAACTTTTCTGGACCAGGCATATCGCCTCGCTGATTTCCGGAGAAACCACGATGGAATGGACGTTGAAGTTGTTTCGACAGACAAGGTCTACAATGAATTCTCTTCTGGTGCACAAGACATTTCAGCCATTCGCAATCTTGCCATGCACTTGTATTACAAGTCTTCAGACACCATCAGTAAGCTGAAGTATTTGTTGTTGTTCGGCGATGGCTCTTATGACTATAAAAATCGGGTAGACAATAACTTCAACATGATGCCTACCTATGAAAGTCCATCTTCTTTATACATTCTAAGTTCCTATGCTTCAGATGATTATTTTGGAATTCTTGCCAAGAATAAGGGAGGATGGGAAGCCAATGACTTCATGGATATTGGCGTAGGTCGTCTTCCAAGCAAAAATCCGGAAGAATCTAAAGCTCTTGTGGATAAACTAATCCATTATGCCAGCTCTAAAAAATGCCTGGGCAATTGGCGCAATCGATACACATTCGTGGCAGACAACGGGGATTATTGCGAACACAGCCGTCAATCAAATGAATTGTCAGAGTCCTTGCTTGCCAACAACAGCAGTGCCAATGTGAAAAAATTATTTATCGGAGCTTATGAAAGAATTGCGGGTGCAGGTGGATATACAAGCCCGGCAGCAACCAACGATCTGCTCTCCTCAATAGAAAAAGGCAATCTGCTTGTAAACTATACTGGTCATGGGGGCGAAACGGTTTGGGCTGATGAATTCCTTTTTACAAGTGAGATGATTGACAAGCTTCGTAATTATGACAGGCTTTCCTTTTTCGTTACAGCTACCTGCGATTTCGGACGCCACGACCATCCCGCACAACTATCTGGTGCAGAAAGCCTTTTGTTGAATGATAAAGGTGGTGCAATCGGAATTATGACCACGGGTAGGCCTGTTGGTTCAGCCAATAATTTCGCCATCAATCAGTCTTTTTACAAGAACTTTTTCAAACCAATCAATGGAAAAATGGGCAGGATGGGCGATGCCATCAGAGAAGCCAAAAACAACAATGCAGACAAAATCTCAAACAGGGGCTTTACTCTTTTAGGAGACCCATCTGCGTCTTTCGCATTCCCTGAGGAAGAAATTTCCATTACCAAATTAAACGACACCATTCGGGGCCTCGATATGGTAGAATTGGAAGGAGAAATTATGGAAAGTTCTGAGGTGCGGGACAGTATTTTCCAAGGCCGGGTTTACTCTACATTGTATGACCGACCTGGACTTCTATCCATCATCGATGGTGAGCCCTGTAACCCTAATTCTTATGGTTATCAAAGAAGTATCCTCTACAATGGCAGTGCTCCCGTAAAAGATGGTCGTTTCAGTTTAAAGTTTTTTGTATCCGGTGATATTTCATATTTAACAGGAAATGGCCGGATAAGCCTGTATGCACAAGACACCACAAGAATCTTGGATGCGGCAGGTTCAAGAAAAAATCTGAAAGTTGGCGGATTGAATCCAAATCCCATCGAAGACCAGAACGGGCCGGTTATCAGACTTTTTATGAATGATACTACCTTTTTTGACCATGGACTTACAGGCGAAAATGCGGATTTGCTTGTTTTTCTTCGTGATTTTGAAAGCGGAATTAATGTGACCGGACTTGGTCTTGGCCATGATCTAGTGGCTGTTTTGGACGAGGGCCAGTCCTTTGTTTTGAATGAGTTTTTTGAAAATGATGAAGGTAGTTTTCAAAATGGGCGCTTGCGCTTTCCTCTTCGGGGCTTGAGTGCTGGGGACCATTTTATCAGGGTTAGAGCTTGGGATAATTTCAATAATTCTTCAGAAGCAATAATCCATTTTACTGTTGGAATTTCTGACATTAATAATTTAATAGCCAAAGAATTATCCATTTTCCCCAATCCATTTTCCGATAAAGTTTACTTCAGACTTGAGTCAGCTTTTGCCGGAGAAAATGCTCAGGTCAATATTGAAATAATTGATCTGGCGGGTCAGAAAATAACAGAGAAATCCTGGAATTTCGCAGAATCTGCAGCCCGTCCTGGCGCAAGCGGAGAAATGTTTTGGGATGGTACTAAACCAGATGGCAGTAAATTGCCTACCGGTATGTATTTTTGCCGAATAGTGTTAAAATCTGACACGGCTGATGGTGAATTCAAAATCACCAGAAAATTAGTTTTGATTCGATGACATTTGCACACTCTTAAGTAAAAGACAGCCTATCGAAAAATTGCTACCCTATCACAGCAAGAATGAATAAAAACGCTTTTTATCTCGGCGCCTTTATCGCCCTAAGTATGCAGGCCGGAAAATCACTGGCACAAACAAATCCTCCAACTGATTTCTCTGGAAAGCCTTTGGAATATCGTGTCATTACAACGGCAGTTCCATTTCTCGGTATTACACCAGATGCAAGGTCTGCAGCCCTCGGTGATGCGGGAGTTTCCTTGAGTGGAGACCAGAACGCCATTTATTGGAATCCTGGCAGGCTTGCCAGAGTGAATAAATCAATGGGCGGATCTGTATCAATTAGTCCATGGCTTAGAGGACTTGGCGTAAACGATGTTTACCTCGGTTATTTGAGTGGTTATTATAAGCCAAATGCCCAAAGTGCCCTTGGCCTAGGCTTTACCTATTTTAACCTCGGAAGTATCCAAATGACGGACCAGGCTGGCCAAAATCTTGGAACCCTCAATCCAAATGAATTTGCCATTTGTCCAACTTACTCCAGAGTGCTATCTAAAAACCTGAGTTTGGGCGTTGGATTGAAATACTTTCACTCAAATCTTACTGGTTCTTTTTCTGGTGGTGCAGGTACTGCTGGGCAAAGCAGACCAGCCAACTCAGTGGCGGTTGATTTGGGGATGTATTACAACAAGGACCTCAGTATCGGTGGAAATCCAGCCAATTTTGCTTTTGGCTTGGCTTTAAGCAACATTGGTCCTAAAATTTCATACACAGACGACAATCGACGCGATTTTATTCCATCCACGCTTCGTCTTGGACCGGCACTTACTATAGAACTTGATGCGTACAACAAAGTAACTTTCGTTACCGACATCGCAAAGACATTGGTTCCAACACCTGAAAATACAGTTACAAGTGTTTCTTCCTCCTCTTCCGACCAAGGCTGGATCGAAGGAATGGCGGAATCGCTTTATAAGGCACCAGATGGTTTCAAAGAAAAAATGCAGGAACTCATGATTGGCGGTGGTGTAGAATATTGGTACGACAATCAGTTTGCTGTCCGTGGTGGTTATTTTCATGAAAGTGAGAACAAGGGCAATAGAAAATATTTCACTGCCGGAATTGGGATTCGATACCAGACTTTTGGCTTGGAC
>CANETC010000229.1 GCA_947441055.1 Cytophagaceae bacterium
ATATTCGGGCCAGAATATGTAACCTCGGTGAAGCAAAAAATCAACAAGCCGGAGTTTCCATTCTTTCCAAATCCTTCCAACAATGGATTTCGCAATCGTAAGAATTTTAAGGACCTGCGCATGACCGACATGGCAGGCCGGGAAGTTTTCCAGCAAGAATCAGGTAAAGCAGGGGAACTTCTTCAACCCAAATTGGGTTCGGGCATTTATTTTCTCCATTGGATGGAGGATGGCCTCCGGCCAGTGGTTCAGAAAATGTTGATAGATTAAATAAATCAATGAAAATATTAGTGACTGGCGGAACCGGTTTTATTGGTTCGCATACCGTTGTGGAACTTGTAAAGGCGGGTTTTGAGCCGGTTTTGATGGATAATTTCGACAATTCCCAGGCATCCGTGCTTAACGGACTTGAAACCATCCTTGGATTTCGGCCCTCGTTTTATGAAGCCGATTGCAATGATGCAGCTGCTTTCGCCGAAATTTTCCAGAAGGAATCCAATATCGGTGGCGTGATACACTTTGCGGCCCACAAGGCGGTGGGTGAATCTGTCCAGCTGCCAATGAAATACTACCGAAACAATATTGGATCGCTGCTAAGTCTGCTCGAAACAGCGAAAGCAGCAGGCATTTCCAATCTAGTTTTTTCATCCAGCTGCACTGTTTATGGTGAACCATCCCAACTCCCGGTGGATGAAAGTTTTCCAATCCTTCCGGCACAATCGCCTTACGGAAATACCAAGCAGATTTGTGAAGAAATTCTTCGTGATGCAGTTGCCTCCGGAATGGATTTCCGTGTTTTGAGTTTGCGTTATTTTAATCCAATTGGGGCGCATCCCAGTGCCGAAATCGGGGAATTGCCAATTGGAGTGCCGGGCAATCTTGTGCCTTTTGTGGTGCAAACCGCTGCCGGTTGGAGAACGCAGTTGTCTGTTTTTGGAGATGATTACAATACGGCCGATGGCACCTGCATCCGCGATTATATCCATGTGGTGGACATTGCGAAGGCCCATGTAAAAGCCATTCAATACCTGAATTCAAAAGCCGAAAAGAGTCTTTACGACTGGGTAAATCTCGGTACCGGAAAAGGGAGTTCTGTTTTGGAGGTGGTGAACGCTTTCGAGAAAGTGAGCGGACAGAAACTAAATTTCAAGATTGCAGAACGCAGATCCGGTGATGTGGAAAAAATATATGCCTCCACAGAAAAGGCTGAAAGAGTTCTGGGCTGGAAAACAGAGTTAAGTCTGGAAGACGCCCTTGCCGATGCTTGGCGATGGCAGCAAAAGCTGGGGCCGAAATTGGTTTGATTCGTTTGCCCCGCGTAGAGACGCAACCACGCCAAATCGTGGCTGTAGAGACGCAAAATCTTGCGTCTCTACGATAGGCTATTATTTAAAATTTTGATATCCTTTTAAGGTAAAAAAACCTAGAAGGTTTTTAAGACCTTCTAGGTTTAAATAATTGATTTTTAATGCTGTAGGGGCCGACCCATGTGTCGGCCCAGGAATCGCGGTGATTTTTTAGGACCGGGCGAACACGCAGGTTCGCCCCTACGGTTTTACGACACCAACACGATTTTTTCGATTTCGATTGATCGTTTAAATCACAAATTCTCTCTTAACGGCATGCCAACTGGGAGAATTCAATCTGCTTGTAAGTCAGGAATTCCTTAATACGGTTATAGCAATCTTTACCCGAAAATGAATTGCCCAATCCAATCAGCAATTTTGCCTGGTCCTGGTTTTCAATTTTAAATTCCTGAAACAAACGCTCCAGATGTTCCCCGGAAACGATGAGCTGGTATTCATCTTCCGTGGAAGAGCCCAGCCTCCAATAATCTACTATTAAGCTTCCATTTAGGAAACAGGCGAAAATATCAAATGCAACCGATGCATCTTTAAAATCGCAAAGTGTAATTTCATTCGTTTTCGGGTTGAAATACGGAGCCTCTTTTTCGGCTGGCGGCTCAAACATGATAACTTCGGTCGTATTACTGAACTCGAAAATCAGTTCTTCTTTTTCTGGGTTTATTTCCGGGTTTTTTGCCTTGTCTTCAAAGGACAAAAAATGCATACCCGAATTGATTTCGAGAAAGTGGGTTTCGGATTTAATTTCTGGCAAAGGACTCCCGAAATGACCGCCAGACCATTTCCATTTTGCTACTCCATATTGATAGTTTCTGTTTTTGTAGCGGAAACTGATGATCCTTTCCTTACCGAAATCAGTGCGATATTCTTTGATTTTGAGGTCGATTTTTTGTCCTCTCCACACCAGCGTACCCTGGGCATAGTAAGGAATTTGATCCCATTTGTGGATGATTTTAGTATTGCTTGTAAATGACCAGCTTAGGTCGATATAATTTTGATTTTCCATGATTTTTTTGATTTAAAAACTGAGTTTGAAATTGTTGGCAGATAGGTCAGGTTTTGCTGCAAAGGAGCTCTGCCATTTTCCCTTTGAAGCAGCCGGAATTTTACTCCGGGTTTCAGGGTGGCTTGCTTTTCAAACTGAGAATTGTCGGTCGGAAAAATCCGGAACGGATTTCGTTTTTTCCGGATTCTGGGTGGATGCTGTTGTGCAATTGTGTAGGATTAAAGATGAAACCTTAAGCCATCACAACAGAAAAAAAGAGGGGAATTGCGGAGCGCTTTATTTTGGCTTGCTGCCCACATCGTTTTACCACCGTGGTCTCGCGACTCGGTTGGTATCTACTTAAAGATTCCTGATGTAATGAGTTGCAAATCTAAAGGATGATTTGATACATCAAAAAAATTTCTTTCTGTTCCGGATTGTCAGAAAGCCAATCCTTTTCAGAACAAATACAAAACCGATGGTATCGGTAGAATGTCTTGTCCTTAAAATGGTTTACAGGTTTTTAGATTAAACAGGTTCTGTAAGGGCGTAATTCCGCCTATGGCGAGACAAGTGCAATACGCCCTGATTCGGATATCACCCATTCGCGGGCGTAAACAATACGCCCTTACAATTACGGCGAAAGCACGATTTTTTCGATGGCCCCGAAAACCAAAAAACCTATAAGGTCTTCAAGACCTTATAGGTTTAAATAATTGATTTTTAATGCGGTAGGGGCCGACACAAGTGCCTGCCACGCCTCAGGCGGGTCGGCCCGGGAATCGAGGTGATTTATCAGGATGGTTATAAGTAGAGACGCAAAATCTTGCGTCTCTACATTTTACGGCGCCAATACGATTTTTTTGATTTCGATGGCGTGGCCCTGCGGATTGATGAGGTGCAGGTAATAAATGCCATTGCCGCCCCAGTTGCTGAGATCGATCATGGTTTGTTGCTGGCTGATGGCCGTTTCGTTTACCACCGTTTGCCCGAGGGTATTGGCCACTTTGTATTTCCAGCCCTGCATGCTGCTGAGATTTCCGGCATCGAGGGTGATGTCCTGGTTACCCGGATTGGGCCACACTTTTAAAGTATTACCATAGGCTACCGGATTGTAGGAAGTAATGCCGGTATGAATAAGCAAGGTATCGGTTACGGTGATGCTGGTTTGGCAGATGCCCTGGTTGTACACCTGCTGAATTTCCTGTGGTGTGAG
>CANETC010000230.1 GCA_947441055.1 Cytophagaceae bacterium
GCCTGCCATGTGCTTACCAAAAATATGGAGGAAGTGATTAAGCTCTTTCGGATTATGGTCTTCAATGTTGCCATCCAGAATCGAGATGACCATGCTAAAAATTTCTCTTTTCAGTGGACTCAAAAGGAGTGGAAATTAGCTCCTGCTTACGATTTGCTTCCCAGTAGCGGATTCAACGGATTTCATACGACCACAGTAAACAATAGCGCTTCTCCAACTCGAAATGATATAGTTACCACAGCTACTAGAATTGGTATTCCAGAACAACAAGCAAAGGCAATCCTTGAGGAAATTTTTGATATCCTCTCTAGTCATAAGTAGGCAAAGTGCAGTTTCTAGCAAATTGTGACCCCATAGGGGTTTTAATCATGCCACCCCGTTGGGGTTAGAATTAGGTCTCCCGTATTATTTCTCTAGTATTATGTCACCCCGTTGGGGTTAGAATCCTGTCTCCAGTATTATGTCTCCAGAATTAGGTCACCCCTTCGGGGTTGTGGGGGTGTGGGATTAGAATCATTCCTAGAATTATAATACCCCTTCAGGGTTTGGGGTTTTCCACAATGAAAACACTCTTTCATGGATTTTTCTCTTACACGGAATTAAATCCCGAAGGGATGAAATGTTCCTAGAAATCAAAATCGAATGGAACATCAACCCTGAAAGGGTGGCAAGATTGTTATGTGAAAAAAAATAAACACGAAAATTTGAAAAGGGTAGGTGAATCTACTTCCCGATACAAAAAGTGAAATATTAATGTAATCAATTGATAATGAATATTTTGTAATTTTTATAATCAAATTTAATGTGAATTAGCAGCAAAAAATATCTCATCAACTAAATTCTGGTTACAGAAAGTATCATTTCAAGATCATTGGTTAACTCACCAATCATTTCTCTGACCTTCTTTTTCTATTATTTGGCGAAGAATGAGAGGCAAGAAAAATTATAATGGGGGAAATGTATCACCTCAGAAGGACTAGGAATAGGGTAATCCCTTGGGAGTTTCTAGAGTTTACCAAAAAAGTCAAATCTCTATCTTTTGAGCGCTAACCCCTGAGATTCTAAAAACTTCCTGATTTCTCCAAGGTCTTGGCCTTTTTCTGGATTTGGTTCGGGCTCTTTAGGAAGTGATGTTTTAGGAAATTGGCCAAAATTAGAGCTGAAACTGAAATTTGGTTTTATCAAGGGGTTATTTTTTAAAGAAGAAGCTGGTGAAGTTGCAACTTTTGCATCTGCGGTTTTTTGTGCATTACTTGCCGCTATTGCTGAATTTGTTGCGGTTGATTGTGCCGTGGCTGCATTTGAAACGCCTAGATTTGCAGAAGTTTGTGCATTACTTGCCACTGGTGGTACTTCTGGTTTTGCAATTGCAGGTGCTGGATTATTTTGCCCGAGTGTATGGGGTGGATCAAGCAGTGTATTGGGTACAGGTCCTGCATTGATAAATTGGTTGTTTAATGCCTTTTCGCTCTTACGAATTGGTGAACTGGCGTCGCCATCATTAGCTTTAGCTAAGGCACTTAACGCAGATTTTAAATCAACTGAACCAATTCCAGCAGAAAGAATTCTACTTGCTCCTGGGATTTTACCGGCTGCAAGGTTTAATGAATGTAAACCAAATTCTAGTCCATTTGTATCTGCATGCAGCGGACTTTCCGGAGATGAAATACCACTAGCATTTCTTGGATCAGCAGTCTTAGATCCAGCAGCAATATCTTCAGAAGTAACAGCATTTGCAGTATCTTTTCCTTTATTTTGATACATGGAGTATCCAGCTTTTGCTATGGAAGCCACACTTCCAAAAGAGCCTGGTACTGCAGTAGCTAAATTAAGACCAATATGCCCCAATTTTTCCATACCTTTAGTTTTTTCATCAAAATAAGCTCCGGCAGCGTCATGTATTGCATTTCCAACTCCTAAACCAGTTCCTAATCTTCCTGCATATTTTTGAAACTTTTCGTTTCCAACAACCTTTCCAACACCTGTTCCGAAAGTCTTTGCCATACCTCCAGCACCTTGTGCGAAATTCTGTGCCAAAGGCATAGCTTTACTTGCTACATTCTTGGCCAATGGAAGAGCTTTACCAGCTAACTCCAAAAGTCTTTTTCCACCGGACAATTGAATTACATTATCCGAATTTGAATTGTTTTTTTGGTGCTTGGATTTAGTGTGAATTGTATGCTGGTCGGCATTTTTTTGTATTTCTGCCAACTGAGTTACTCTAGTACTAGAGTTCGCTTTATTTTGAAGAGATGAAAGCCTGCTTACCCCGACATCTGTACTGGCTTTTCCCGAAACTCTATTTTGGGCTTCAGCCTCAAAATTTTGATTAAAAAAATTGATAGGTGCAGTATCCGTACCCTTTGTTTGAATAAACGAATTTGACTGAGATTGGCTTTTTTGTCCTTGACTTTTTGAAATGTGAACTACCATTTTTTGATTTATCTTTTCAAGGAAGAATTCAACAAACTTTTCACTGAAATTACTCACTAATTTTTACACCTCCTTCTTAAAAATTAGAAAAAATCTAGCAAATCTTGTCGTTTTCATTTTTCAGTTTGAATTTCAAAATTTAACTTTATTTTTACTCTGTCCATTTTAGTTTGAAGACAAACAGTTATCATACTTGATTTTTCAGCTTAGAGAAATGCCTCAAATAGGAGTTTAAGTTTTTTTGGCGTAACAAACTGACAGAATTTATCAACCAATATACCCTTGTTTTGACAGTCTACTTCCCGATACAGAACTTACTGAAAATATTTGCCAGCAAATCGTCTGTGGTGACTTCACCGGTGATCTCACCGAGGTAATGCAGCGCACGGCGGATATCCATCGCTAAAAAGTCGTTGGTCACCAGCTGATCCAAGCCACCCAACACTTCAATCAAGGATGCTCTGGTTTGAGTTAAACTGTCGTAATGGCGCACATTGGTTACCAGCGTATTGCCAGTTCTAAATTTGTTTGTATTCACCAACTCCAAGATCCGTGCTTTCAAACCCTCTAAATTTTCCTTTTTCCCTGCCGAAATAAACAGGGCGTCCGGATGGTTGGCCTTCAAATCGGAAATCAGATTTTCCTTCGCTGCATCGGTCTTGTTGGCCACCTTCAAAAAAGGTACTCCCAAATTTTCAAGCTGATTGATGTCTCGATTGATCTCTACCAAGTCGGTATCACTCAAGTCGAAAAGATACAGGATTAAGGAGGCAGTGCGCATCTTTTCCTGAGTTCGGCTCACGCCAATCGCTTCGATGGTATCAGTGGTTTCTCGAAGGCCGGCGGTATCGATAAATCGAAAGATCACGCCTCCCAAACTCAATTCGTCCTCAATAAAATCCCGGGTAGTACCCGCAATCTCGGAAACGATGGCCTTCTCTTCCTTTAGTAACGCATTGAGTAGGGTGGACTTGCCTGCATTGGGCTTGCCTGCAATCACAGTCGGAACTCCATTTTTGATCACATTACCCAGATCAAAGCTGAGAATCAGCTCCTCCACCAAACGTAGAATTCGCTCCACGAGCAGCCGCAAGCCATCACGGTTGGCAAACTCCACATCC
>CANETC010000231.1 GCA_947441055.1 Cytophagaceae bacterium
CAGCAGGCAATTCCATTCGTGATTTTGGTTACCCGATTCTGAAGGACTTCATTGCCCAAACCATTCGCCAAATCAATTCCGATTCCATTTACGGTTGAAATGTTGTTTTTGATAATTCTAATTCCGTTTCCAGTTATTCTAATTCCTGAAAGTGAATTGCTAATAATATTTGAAGAAATGAGTGTTGAATCTGCAATTGATTCGATACTCAAATTGACTGGAGCCGAATTTATTGAGGCAAGGCGGATAGTATTGGACTTGATAACACATTTTCTTGCCTTGATTTTTATTCCAGTTATTGAAGTCCCTCCACCTGTGCTTGCGGCACCATTTGCACTTAAAATAAAATCATTTCCATCTGATATAAGATTGTTGGAACTGGTATCCGTTATTATGCCGGTAACCATAGCAAATCCACTTAATCCGGTAAGTGAGATTGAGTTTTGAATAAATTGAGTGAATACTGAATTGGCAACTTGGAATCCAATACTTTGGTTTATCCGGTTTCCAATAACGGATCTCGAATTACACTTTATTAAGTTGGATGCCACTTGAAGACCATTGCAATTAACAATGTCCATGCCTATGGCATCTGCGTTAAAACCAGTAAAATCCTGCTTGGATGAAACATTAATAGAATTTCCAAAAATGCTGGCATTCTTAAAGTTCTTTAAAGAAATTCCTTTTAACCTGCCTCCATTTAATGAAGCGATTGAAATCAAGTTTTGACGAATTGATAATCCCGATGAATTTAAATTTCCATTTAATGCCAAATAGCCCAGAGCATTTTTTGAAATTGAAATATTTGAGTCACAGCCATTTTCCAAGCTTGTAATGTTTCCTATTCGGCAACTGTTAATTTCAAGCCCATTTACTTTTTCAGATAGTAGCAAAGCAATTTGACCATTTTGCCTTTGAATATTCAGTTTGTTTAACTTTATACTCTGCGTTCCTGACAAGGAAAGGGTGTAATCCCGGGAATTGTTTTCAAAGTTGTATTGAAGGGTAACAGATGTGCTGTCACCATTTTCCGGCTCAAATGTTATGGTGTTTTGGAGGCTGCTGCCCAGTATTTTTCTCAGGTTAACTTGCTCTGAATAAATACCCGGCCTGACCTTAAATACCACTGGACAGGAAATAGATGCATTATTTAATGCAAATGCCGCGTCTGTAAAGTTTGTAAAATCGGGGTTTTCACCTCCAATGGTATAATTTCCACACAAAGCCCCCCCAAGCTTGGTGGTAATGGTATCGTTAAGATGGTTATAATCATTGCTGTTATTCGGATCGTTTATCCATATCCGAAAGGTTCGGATACCTCCTATTGGAAATACATACGATCCTATTTCTAAGTTTTCAATCTTTTCGCCAAACAAAAGCTGACCTGACCAATTGAAAGGCACTTGTTGAATTCCGTTTACATTCCATTGAATATTCACAGAGTTAATGGTTTCAATTCCTTGGTTGAATAGGCTAATCTTCACGGGCTGAATTCCCGCTTCAAATGGCATTTTGGGCGAATCAAATGAAAATAAATTGAGGTCTCTCGGACTGGGAACCAGAATTTTGATATTGTCTATTATCCAAAAACCTGTGGAATCGCCCTCCCATGAAAATCTTAATTTCACATTGCTGCGAGCCCCTGCTATAGCACTTATGTTAATTATTTCCTGTACGGTTCCAGAAGTTGAAGCAGTAAATTCGGATTGGAGGCCCCATGTTTGACCGTTATAAACTTCTAACACTCCTTTTCCGGATTGCCCTACATCCAGATGATGGTTAAAAAACAGGAGGATATTGGCATTGATGGAGCAATCTATTGAAGGGCTTTCCAGACTTACTCTTTCAGGGCCTGCTCCTGCTGCCATCATTTTTGTATCAAAAATGGCTGCTTTTCCACTTACAGGATAATTGAGGGGAAGTTGGGTAGGGTTATCAAACTGCCATAAACCGGATTCTGAACTCCCAGCCTGGTTAAAGTTTGACCAGAATGGAGGTGGTGTAGAATTGGTTGCCGATGAGAAGTCCTCATTCAACAAATAGACCTGAGCCTGAGTGTGATAGGCAGGTAAAAATATAAAAATAAGACCTAAAACAAGTAAAAGGTGAGGCCTAAAAAGTGTATAATTAAATTTAGAATTGGGCATATTCATGCTGGCACTTTAGAGTCTGTAAAATTTCGCATCATTCAAGTGGGTAAAAAATGGCTTTAGAAGATATTCTTACCTTTGGGTCTCGCAAATATATCCAATATTTTTATTGGTAAAGTTCAAAAAAATGAAACTTTTTTGAGATTCATCAAACTCTATATTTTTGATAAAACTTTGAAGGCCTCGACCTGGATTTTAATCAACCTAAACAAGATTGAGCTTGATTAATTCTATGGCCAGGCAAGGCACAATTTTAAGCGCAAAGACTTCAAAATGAATGTGTTTTACTGTCTTTCAAGCTCATTTTTCAAAATGAAGGAAATGACAAGATTTGGAAAAGCCCTAAAAATTCATAGATACGAATCCAAATGGAAACAATAACATTTCCTGTTGGAAGTGGCCCAATATATTCTCCAAAATAATCCAAGGAGAAAATTAATGTGCATTTAGTATACAACTTAACTTACCAAGCCGCTTGGTAAGAAGGTCTCAAAGGCATGTAGAAAAATTTCCGGCTTATCCGTTCATTGAAGAAAGGAATTCGGCATTGCTCTTCGTAAACTTCATTCGGTCCTTTAAGAATTCCATGGCCTCGATTGAGTTCATGTCGTTCATATGCTTGCGAAGGATCCAAACGCGTTGCAATTCTTCCTTGTCCATCAAAAGGTCTTCGCGGCGGGTGCCGGAGGCTGGAACATCGATGGCTGGATAAACCCGCTTGTTGGCAAGTCGGCGATCAAGCTGCAATTCCATGTTGCCTGTTCCTTTAAATTCTTCGAAAATAACCTCATCCATTTTAGATCCGGTGTCAATCAGCGCGGTTGCAATGATGGTAAGGCTGCCTCCGTTTTCTACATTTCGCGCAGCGCCGAAAAACCGTTTTGGTTTATGAAGTGCATTGGCATCCACACCACCTGACAAAATCTTACCCGACGATGGCACAACAGTGTTGTAAGCCCTCGCAAGTCGAGTTATGGAATCTAGTAGAATTACTACATCATGGCCACATTCTACCAGCCTTTTTGCTTTTTCAAGGGCAATGGTGGCAACTTTCACATGGCGCTCTGCTTGCTCATCAAAGGTAGAAGCTATTACTTCGGCTTTCACACTTCTTTGCATGTCGGTTACCTCTTCCGGCCTTTCATCAATCAGAAGTACCATGAGGAATACCTCTGGGTGATTTTTAGAAATAGAATTGGCTATTTCTTTTAAGAGTACAGTTTTTCCGGTTTTTGGCTGCGCCACAATCATTCCCCTTTGACCTTTTCCAATTGGGGCAAAAAGGTCTAGAATACGGGTAGATAGTTGGTCGTGCGTAGTACTGAGGTTCAGTCTTTGGTCCGGGAAAAGCGGCG
>CANETC010000232.1 GCA_947441055.1 Cytophagaceae bacterium
CAATTACCGAAACAATGCCTGAAAAAAATCCAATCCAAAGTGAAATGACCACCACATCGCCCTGGCTCATACTCCCTTTCGTGAATTTCTTAAAATGTTCACTGGCAAGATAAATGCCCAGCCCAAAAAGCAGAAGGCTTGTCCATCCACCACCGCTTCCACTAAAATCCATCAGTCCCATGGAATAAAGTGCTATTCCTATCAGGGAATTGAGCATGCTGGTTACAATTCCGAAACGAAGTCCGGTTTTAAGCCTTAAATGACTTGGTCTTTCGGGCTGAATATTTTGAATGTCCGTCATAGATGCAAAGGAACTATTTCCTCCGAAAAATCATAGAAACGAATGGCACAAGCAGAAATGAATAATACACTTTCTTGATGGCCTCATCCATAATCAATGAAACCGGTTGAGTGGCTTTTATTTCTGCGACTTTGGCTGCAAGGTCCTTTACCTTTAAAGCCGGTGGAGCGTAACGGTCGCTTTCAACCAGATAACGAACAGAGGAAGAAAGAAAAGTATCAAAAAAAGTTGCGTTATACTTGGTGAGCAACCAAATGCAAATGCCGGAAATAAGACCGCCAAGCCAAAGCATCAGATTTCCTGAAATCAAACCTTCCCAAAAATGGAATGGCTGACCTGGCTTTCTTGCCCGGATCAGAATGGTCATAAAAATCAAAACGACAAGGGGTATCCAGAAATCGAATAATCTGGCCTGTGGTGGGATTTGCCCGAAACTAAAAACCAGGTAAAAAAAGGAGGAGCACCCAATTCCAATTAAAAAGGCACCTAAAATTATGAGTCGGATGTTGCCTATGCTGCTCATAAAGCGGAAGATTTTTGTTTGGCGCTCATGCGGATAAAAATGGCTTCTGCAATCAGACACAAAATGCCGAATACCAGCAGATATTTCCATAAAGAATTTCCGGAATCCATTCCGGCTCGAAGGTGCTCTGCACTTTCATTGCTGCTGATTTCCTGAATTTTGATCCAGGGCTTATTGGGTAAAATTGTTTTTAAGGCTTCGGTGCCATAAAACTCAGTGATCGATTCCTCCGGATGGCTATTAATCGCAAATGTTCCAATATTGGTGCTTCCTTTCATCACATCCCAAAAGCCTTCCGCAAGATTTCTGCAATCGGCTTGCACAAATAAATCCTTTCCAGAATGTCCTAGGCCAGCCATAATTTTCAAGTTGCCATTCACAAGTTCTACCTGTCCTTCTCCTGCAGACCCAGCCGAATCCGGACTAAGAAATACCCTATCCTGGCTCCTGGATTCAAACAACTTTTCACTGCCATCCTTTTGAGCCAGATACGCCATCCGATAAAAGGAAGCCAACATCAAGGGATGTCTGTGGAAACTGTTGTTCTTATCCGACGCATCACCGGCAAAAACATACATATTTCCGGCACCCACATTGAGTTTTGTAAGGAAAATTTTGCCTGATTCAAACCGGAGAAGCGGGAAACCGTTTTTATCAAGATTTAAAATTTGTGTACAGGATGGGAGTCCGGGATTTCTGCCTTGTTCCACAAAAGTGCCTTTGAAAAAAGTATTGTCGTTGGCTGGCTGAAGAATTTTTGATTCAGGAACAGCCTTTACGGGTACAGGAGCTGGATTAAACACTGCATCCGGAATTCCAGGAACAACCAAATCATTTTCAAGACCGGAAGATGGGAGAATGGCAACCGCTTTCCCGCTTTCAAGAGATTCTTTGATACGGGAACCAAGCGCCTGGCTAATTTCTTTTACCTGATTTAGGATCAATAAATCGCAAGTTTCTAAGGCTGCATAATCTGGATTTCCTGCACTTGTTTCAAAAATCCTGAAATCACTGCTGCTGGAAAACAAATTATACAAAACCTGATTGCGGTTTTGGCCCAGCACGAGAATCTTTAAAGGACTCCGGGGCCTGATGGTAAAATAAAACGAGTTGTCGGAAGGATTTCCAATGTCATCAATTTCAAGTCGGTAGCGTATTCCATTGCCCACGCTTTTAAATGAAAGTGATGAAATCACATCTTGACCTGGCTTAATTTCAAGTGGCTTTCCTGCCAGCAGATTGTTACCTTCAAATAGTTGAACCCGGGTTTGTTTGGCTTGCTGAATTCCACTGGTTTTAATTTTAAATCGGATTTCAGTCCGATCACCCGTTCCCAAAACATTCATTGCCTTCCAGGCTGAGTCAATCCAAACATTGAAAACATCTTTATGACCAACAGGAACAAAAATATGGTCAACACTTGAATCCAATTTCACTTGGGTTCCCTCCGAAAATTGACTTTTCTGAAAGTCTGATATCACAAATAATTGCTTTCGTTCCTGGCCATTTCTGAGTGAAAATTGCCTGTATGCGCGATTCAGATTGGTTTGTAGGTTTCCTGAAGAAGGTGTTTTCTGAACCTCCAGAACCTGATCCCGGAATCCTGCAGCAGAAGTCCATGAATGCTTGGTTAGTCCTTGAGAATTGGTCATCAATTTAAACCAACCAATATTTTCTGATTTCCCCGGAATGGAGCCTGCAAAAGCAATTCCATGGTCAAGAGCCGTTCCGCCATCATCGGGAAGTGACATGCTGGGTGAATCATCCAGATAGGTGCAAACAGCAGCAATCCCCTGAACTTGTTTACCTGATTTATCAGAAAACACGGGCTGAGCGAAGGCGATGATGATACTGGCCATCGCCAAAAGCCTAAGCGCCAGTAAAAGCAAATGGCGAAGGTTTCGGGCTTTGCTCGTTTCTCGAATGATGGTTTGCAACATTCTGTTGTTCGCAAAGACCACCCTTTCAGTTCTTTGAAGGTTAAACAGGTGTACGACCACCGGAATGGCCAGTGCGAGCAGGGCCCAAAGGAAGCCGGGGTTGAGAAATTGCATGATATTTCAGGCGAAAAGCCTTTAAAATTTGTGCAAAAATGCGATTTTCAAAATAAACTTTTGTTCTTTTGGATTCGATTTTTTAGGAATCGAATTAACCATTTATTAATACTTATTGATTTTCAATACAATGCGATTTTTACTATCTGCGATTGCGTTTTTTTTCGTGGTAAACATTACCACAGCGCAAAATGCCCTAGTTGTAAAACCAGTTGACCCAATCGACAATCCATTAATTGATTCACTGGTTGGAAAACTTGTTGGCAATGGGGTGATAGTCGAGAATATTCGGTCCAATCTTTCTGAAACCTGCAGGGCCTTGGGAACTTTTAAAGCCAATGACCAGCTTTTTGGTGGAATTAAATCTGGGCTGATGATGGTGACTGGGGTTGCCGATACCATGGCCGGTGCGAATACTGGCGGAATCATTTCCAGGAATATCAATTACTCGGACACGGTTGATGGATGTTCTTCTGGTAGACAGATGTTAAATGCTGTTCTGGCGGCAAATTCCACTACACTTCGCCAAGCCACAGATTGTGCCACAATTCAATTTGATATTATTCCTGCAACAGATTCGATCAAGTTTAATTATGTGTTTGCATCCGAAGAGTACAAC
>CANETC010000233.1 GCA_947441055.1 Cytophagaceae bacterium
ATCACAATTCCTTTTCTGGAAGCAGAATGAATAATCGATAGGGGTTCACCGGGTTCTGAAATTACAATGGCGGCATGGTTTACATATACGCGACCTTTCCTGCCACGATGGCCAAAAAAAGCGAGATCACCTTTTCTTGCATTTGGATAGGAAATTTTTTTACCTTCCATGGCTTGTGCAGGCGAACTGGCACGAAGATTTATTCCCATTTGCCTGAATACAAAGCCCGTAAATCCTGAACAATCGAAACCAACCCTAGGATTTTTGCCTGAACTTCGATACCGGATACCCAAATATTTACGAGCCAAACGGGCAATTTCCTCTCGAATGGTTTCCTTTCGACCGAGATCCCGGTTCAGAATCTCTTCCCCGTAAAACAAATTATTTGTGCCCTGATGAAGGGAATGGACAGAATCTTTGTCATAACACAAAGGCTGCCCCAAAGCACTAAAATTTAGGATTACGCTAAGTAAAAACAAGAAAATCCCATAGCCCAAAAAGGGCTTTTTTAAAAAAATATAGTCCATTTTTTAGTCCGTTCCGACCAAGGAAAAGCCAAGGCCGGATTTCAATTTGAGGTGCAAAGGTAGGAAACCCGCCTCAAAAAACCTGAACAAGCATCAGGAAAAGAAGCGAGACTAAGCTGTAATAAATTGATTTTCAGTCAATTTTAACTCCCTGCTGATCCTCAATCATGCTACGAACTTCGGAATTCATAAATCTGACAAAGCTTCGGAAATTGTCCGGACCACTAATTGCTCCCGCTGAAACTGATTTCATTTTTCCAGTGTTAAGAAAAAATTGAACTTTGATTCTTTGTTCACCATCTGGACTTGAAATACTGTCTGGAAGACTGGTAAGATTTAACTTAAGGGCTTCCGCAATTAGGCTACCTGGCAATTGTTCTGGGATAAAAAATTCATATTTTCCTAACAGAGGCATTCTGGAATTTCCCCTGTAGATCATTTTTTGCCCTGAATAATAACTTGCCTCAAACTGCTGGCACTTTCCCTGACAGGAACCTTCATTCACCGAAATCAGTAGTTTTGAAATTGGCGCTTTAGAACTTTCTTTGCTACCTGTTACCTTGCACGAAGATAGGAGGCCGAATAAGGCCATTACAGTGGTTGCGGCGCTGGAAATCCTCATCCAAGTAAATCTGGTTATAATTATTTAAGAAAGCGATTCAAATCTATTCTGAAAATGACCGAAAATCAACTCCCATCTAGAAAAAGCAACTCAATATTTTTTATTGTCATTATACTTTTTCTCGCAGGAATCATAGTTTATCAATTTTACCTGCGTGAAAAAGACAAGGAGATATTGGATTTGCAGGAAGTTACAATCAATGAAAAATCGGAGGATTTAAGTAAAGTTTCTTCAACCCTGGATTCTATGAAGACAGAGCTGGATGAAAAAATCAGAGAAATAAAAAAGCTTGGAGGCGATACAGCATCCATTGCCAATCTTAAAAGAGAAATTGAGCGGGATCTTAAAAATAGTAAGGCAAAAAATAAAAGGTCGATGGCTCTTATCAGCAGCCTACGCGACAAAATAGAAATTTACGAATTACAGCTTTCGGCGAAAGACCAGGAAATTGAAAAGCTAAAAAATGACACCAAAAACCTATCCAATGAAAATAAAGGTTTGAAGAATCAAGTTGTGGAAAAGGAGGATGCTATTTCGAAGCTTGCTGAAGAAAAAACCAAATTGAGCCAGCAAGTAGCCATTGCCAGCAAACTCCGGGCGGAATCCGTCAGAATCAGCATTATAGATTCAAAAGGAAAGGAACGCGAAGAAGAAGATTACAAAGCACGGAAGATTGGTAAATTGAAAATATCATTCACGATTGCAGACAATCCGGTGGCCCAAATTGGATCTAAGGAAGTCTTCCTTCGAATCACCGGTCCTGAGGGAGAAACTTTGGGCGATCCGGCTTCCGGAGGAGGCACCTTCAGTTTTGAAGGTCGGGAATCCCCCTACACATCCAGACTTAGTTTCTTATTCGACAACAAGCAGGCACCGCCCCCATTTATCTGGGAAAAAGGAAGCAACTTCACAACAGGCACCTACACGGTAGAATTATTTTCAGAGGGATACCGGTTAGGACAAGCAAATTTCAAAGTACGCTAGGCAAATTCGGGACTGACTCCATTTTTTAGCCAATTGCTTTGGAATTTTTAAGGGAAATGTTTACGTTTGCGGCCCTTTTGTAAACAACATAATTAATATGCACAAAAATTACGAAACGGTATTCATTCTAACTCCCGTTTTGTCTGAGCAGCAGGCAAAGGATACCGTAGAAAAATTCAGCTCTCTGATCACTGCACAGGGAGGCGAGATTATTAATCTCGAGAACATGGGACTTCGTCAGATGGCCTATCCTATCCAGAAAAAAAGCAATGGCTACTATGTGATGATTGAATTCAAATCAGAGCCATCGTTTATTAAGACGCTTGAAGTTGAGTATAAGCGAGATGAGCGCATCATCCGTTTCCTCACCACCGCACTTGATAAATTTGCTGTGGAATACAACGCGAAAAGAAAATCAGGTTCTTTCCAAAAGAGTGCTGATTCCAAAACCGAAATGGCATCCTAATCTAGACTTTTTACGACGATGATTTCGAACAACGAAAAGAACATCCCTATCAAGAAATATTGCAGGTTCAAAAAGGCCGGCATTAAATATATTGATTACAAGAATCCAGATTTCTTGCTTAAGTTTCTCAATGAGCAAGGCAAGATTCTTCCTCGCAGACTTACAGGTAACAGCCTGAAGTATCAGAAGAAACTTTCTCTTGCAGTAAAAAAAGCCCGTCACCTAGCATTTCTGCCTTATGTGGCGGATGGCATGAAATAGTATTCCACACCTGAACGCAAATCGATATGGAACTGATTCTTAAAGAAGATGTAAAAAACCTTGGGTTCAAGAATGACATGGTAAATGTCAAGCCAGGGTATGGAAGGAACTTCCTTATTCCGCAAGGGATAGCTGTATTGGCTACTCCATCCAACCGGAAGGTTATGGAAGAAAACCTACGCCAGGCAGCCCATAAAGCTGAAAAATTATTTAATGATGCTCAGAATCTGGCAAATGCCATTGGAGATTCTGTCCTTCAAATCAAAGCCAAGGCTGGAGAATCCGGTAGAATTTTCGGAGCAGTTACTTCTCTTCAAATTTCTGATGGACTTAAAGCATTGGGATTTGATGTAGATCGTAAGCGCATCGGGCTCCCAACTGAAATCAAAACTTTGGGAGAATACGAAGCAACGATTACACTGCACAAGCAGGTAAGTCACAAAGTAAAATTTGTTGTAAGCGGAGAATAAATTATCCCTTTATACAAACAATAAAAAAGCAGGTTCTAACGGGCCTGCTTTTTTATTGCATTCTATTCCATGGAACTCTCAAATCACTTCTTTACAAATTGCTTTCAGAATTTTGTTTGATCCGTTCGGTAAATG
>CANETC010000234.1 GCA_947441055.1 Cytophagaceae bacterium
CAGATTTTTGCAGATCACTTTGTTGAATTCGGGTTTCAGTCAAAGGGTCTTTCGCGAGAAAACTCAAAGCTGAAGTTTGACCGGCATCTCCTGTGGCTCCATTGGTTCCCAGATTTGTGTTCAAGGAAATGGTTCGTCCTTTCTTTTCAAACTTGTGCCTGAAAAGAAGTTCCTGATTCATTGTGTATGTCTTTTGGTTAAAGTATGCCTCGTTCAAATTGCGATTCAAAACCTTTTCGAAGACTAGATTTTTCCCATCAGTTGTATTGCTGCTTTGAATGTCCTGGAAAGTAATTCTGGGAGTGTAAATCAGTGAATTGTTGGAATCCAGTTTTGCCTCAAGCCGCATATTAAACCTGTGGTTGAGGTTGTCGGTTGTCGAAAAATTGGTGTCTCTGTAAGCCTGACCTGAGTCTCTGGCCAGCGCATAATTCCGAATGGTATTCTGGTTCGAAAAGTTTCTGCTTTGGTTGAAGAAATAGTTGGCCGTTACCTCCACTTTTTTTCCCCAGTTGTCGGAGTAATTAATTCCTCCGGCGGCAGTCCGCACAATGCCTTTTTTTGAATTGACGAAAAAGTCCATGGCTGATTGGTTGAAGCCGCCATTCCGGCCGCCGCCCATTCCACCGCTCCCCATTCCACCACGGCCACCACCGCCTCCCATTCCACCACGACCACCACCGCCCATCATTCCGGATAAGTCTGACATCGAGAAATTTTGCTCATTGATGTTGTTGAATTGGCCCAGCACGGTAATGCGGCGGGCTCCCTGAAAACGGTTGAATGTAATGCCGGATTTAAATCGGTCATCTGTGCCTGCCCCAGCATAAGCCTTGCCAAAGTTCCCATTTCTCATGCCACCCTTTGTAACAATGTTGATGGTTTTAGTGGTATTGCCATCGTTGAAACCGGTAAACCTGGATTGATCACTCATTTGATCAAAAACCTGAATTTTATCCACCGCATCAGCCGGGAGACTTTTCAGAGCGGCGTTGGGATCGTCCCCGAAAAAGGGCTTGTTGTCAACCAAAACTTTTTTCACCTCTTCGCCCTGCACATTTACTTTTCCATCCTGCACAACCACTCCCGGCATTTTGGTCAATAAATCTTCTGTCGTGGCATCGGTATTGGTTTTGAAAGCAGAAGCATTGTATTCCGCCGTATCTTTTTTCTGAACTACCGGCGGAATGCGGCCTTCAATCTTAACGGCGTCCAGGTTTTTGGCAGATTCTTCCAAAGCGATGGATTCCATATCCATATCCTTGTCAATAATTTGTACTTGCTTGAAACGGGTTCGATAACCTAAAAACTGAATCCGAAGCAGGTAATTGCCTGGCTCAACTTTGTCGATTTCAAAGTTGCCCGAAGCATCAGCACTGCTGCCTTTCAGGATGCTGGAATCTTTTTTCTGAAGCAGAGCGCAGGCTGCACCTGGAAGGGCGGCCGCAGCATTGATGTCCAGAATCCGACCTTTTATTTTGTAAACCTGCTGCGCAGTGGCTGTTTTGGTGAGGAAAATTAAGATTAGAAGGCAGAGTATATTTTTCATATTTCCAAGTGTTCGGCGCTTGCAAAACTGCAATTTTCCTTGATTGCAAGCAGAAATTGTCTGTAAAGGGCTGATTTTAATACGCAGAAGGATAAACAGGCGGTGTAACTGGCGCGTATTGAATTGAATTTCATCAGGTCGACCGAAGCAAGCGCCAGGCAATAATTAAACTGGTCATCGCAAAAATCATTCCCATCGCAAATGCTGCTCCGGGAAATTGAATCGCCGCAACAGGATTCGAAAAGCTAGCGTAAAGGTTCGTCATCAACAGCGGCCCAAGAATGGCCGAAAGGGAAATAATGGAAGTGATGGCACCTTGTAATTCGCCCTGGGCATTGGCAGGAACCATAGAAGAAATGTGTCCCTGGAGGCTTGGACCCGCAATGCCACTCAGGCAATAGGGAAGAAGTCCGGCATAAAGAATCAGAGGCGAGCTCGAAAGTGAAAAAATCGCAAGTCCAACAATCGCAAGAAACATCCCCAGGAAAACCGAGCGTTTTATCCCAAACCATTTGTTGGCTTTCCCGATCAAAAAGCCCTGAACAATTGCCACCAAAACACCCACAACCCCAAGAGAATTTCCAACCTGCGCGCTGGTCCAGTTAAATTGACCCATCGTAAAATACGACCATGTACTTTGAACCGAATGGGACGACATGTGTAAAAAGAAAACGGCGAAAGCCAGTCCGCCCACGCCTTTATAGCCAATCATTCTGCGGAGAGAACCAAGCGGATTGGATCTTGACCAGCTGAATGTCCGGCGATTTTCTGGTGCAAGAGATTCAGGAAGAATGTAATAGCCATAAAGCCAGTTGATTAGACTTAAAGCTGCTGCGGCAAAAAACGGAATTCTTGGGCCAATCTCTCCCAACCATCCACCCAGAACTGGACCAATGATAAATCCAAGTCCGAAAGCGGCTCCGATCATGCCAAAGTTTTTGCCCCTGGTTGCCGGTGTACTGATGTCTGCGATGTAGGCTGATGCCGTTGTGATGCTTCCGCCGGTAATGCCGGCAATCATTCTACCCACAAAGAGCCAAAGTAGACTCGGCGCAAATGCCAGAAAAAGGTAATCAATTCCAAATCCAAAAAGCGAAATGAGCAAAACTTTCCGTCTGCCGTATTGGTCGCTTAGGTTTCCTAAAATAGGCGAAGAGAAAAACTGCATCAAGGAAAAGCTGAAAAGCAGCCAGCCCCCAAATCTGGATGCTTCTGCCATATCTCCGCCCGTAAATTCCCTGAGAATCGCAGGAATTACCGGGATAATAATGCCGAAGCCAATTACATCCAGCAGGATGGTGATGAATATAAAAGCGATTGCCGCCTCCCTTTTTTCCCCTCTCATAAATCAGCAGCAAATAAAGGGTTTGAAACCGAAACCGATTGGCAGGATTTTCCATTTTTCATTACAAATATTAAATCAAGGCTGTTTTAGACAGGATTGAAACTGCAGTTTTAATTTTTAGGCGCCATTTCCGGCTGTTCGGGAGTTCCGTATGTCGCTGTCGCGACATACCCTCGCCTTTGGCGGGTCCCTGCCATCCGGGGCGCATAGAAATGGTATGAAAATTTTCTACCCTTACGGGTTTTGTGGAGACGCAACCACGCCAGATCGTTAGAGACGCAAAATCTTGCGTCTCTACGGTCATGACAGGTTTTTACGCCTGCGTCTATCCATTGATTGCAGTTACCGTGTCGTGTAGGGGCTGAAAATTTTCAGCCCTTACGGTTTTTGTGGTGCACGGTCGATATATTTATGAAGAGACGCAAGATTCCTGCCACGATCTGGCGTGGTTGGGTCTCTACTGCCACGATTTGGTATGGTTGCGGCTCTCCTTCCGGATTTCAAATCCAGAAGAGCATAAGTTATGGTTGGTGACAGCGATCTTTTTCTGCCGGGAC
>CANETC010000235.1 GCA_947441055.1 Cytophagaceae bacterium
AGTACGGAAGCCAACCCCCAATGGCTGTAGTTTGGTACAGCCTCTCCACCTGAACCGGCAAAACTGGTTGTCCAGTTGGTAATGGCGTTAAAATCTTCCAGATAATTCCCATTTTGCATGGGATATGGCGTTTGGGCATTTGCACCCAGGTTGAATAGCACAGCTATTAAAAGGGTGAAAACTGAGCGTGAAACAGCCTGGCCTTTGCTCCAATTGTTCCACTGAAATTTGTAAAATTTTGTCATCCGATTGATTGTATGTTGAATCAAATGCAAAATTAGACCTTAAATGTAATACTAAACGGAAAGGACTTGTTATAATTCTGTTAAGCTTAAATTGATAAAAGATCAAAAAGATCAAATTGCTGATATACAGTTTTTTATGCCAATTTCGTTGCTTTCAAATCTCTGAACAGAGAACAAAAAATTCCAACTCTATAATATCTTGATAACATACGGTTAACATTGGAGGGGTGTGTTAAAAGAAAACTGACCAAATCCGAAAGGTCCATTTATCACTCTCTGAGTTTTGAGAAAAGAAATGCTCAATCACAGACGCTGATTTTTGGGGCCAGAATGAAAAAACTTTGAAAAAGATTTTAATAAAAACCCTTATAATGATAAATTAACAAGATTCCGCATTCTTTTGCAAAATGAAAACATATTTCAAACTCTTGTTTTTTGTAATAACAACAGGCTTTTATTACAAAACCGTTGCTCAAACCATTCCCACCTACACCATTGCCAAGGTAAGGGGTGCCAATTCTTTTGAGGGAGGTATGGCCGACTCCATTGGCAAAAAATGTAAAGTAGTTGGGGTTATCTATGGCGATAACTTCAGAGCCAGCAGCAATGGAATTACTTATTCCCTAAAGGACCAGACCGGTTGGATAGGCCTTTTCAGAGACAATTCGAATTTCGGAATCAATCTTCAGGAAGGTGATTCGGTGAGGGCCATTGGCACAGTTACCGGTTTTAATGGATTAAGCCAGATATCTTTAGATTCTTTAAAAGTATTGGGCAGCAATCAACCATTGGCAGAACCTCAGGTTGTAACATCATTAAACGAATCAACCGAATCCAGACTTGTAAAACTGGTAGGTTGGAACATCATCAACCCGGCCGAGTGGACCTCCGGTTCTGGGAGTGGATTTACGGTTCGGATTAACAAAGGAACAGATACCATTGATTTGAGAATAGACAACGATTGTCAATGGTTTAACCAACCGGCGCCGACTGGTCTTTTGGACATCATTGGTCTGGGAGGTCAGTTTGACCCTTCTGTTCCCCGAAATTCGGGATATCAGCTTTTGCCACGCCGGCTTTCTGATATTTTTGTTCAAGGCACTACCTTGAAAGCATTCTTCCCGGTAACAAGTACCGGAGTTTCAGAAGGGGCCGGCACCTCCAACATTGGCATTAATCTGAATATAACCAGTTCAACCAGCAAGGAATTCAAAGTTTTCCTAAAATCCTCAGATGCAACAATTGGACAAGATTATAATTTTTCAAATCCAACTACCATAACTTTTGGGCCCAACCAGACAAGTAAAACCTTTTCCGTTTCAATAATAGATGATGCCACACCAGAACTTCCTGAAAGTTTAACTCTGGTAATAAGACCTGGTAATGGAACATCAGCAAGTTTAATAGGTGCAGATTCGGTTTTTGTGTTGTCCATTTCAGACAATGATGGAGGTGCAGCATTAATTCCTACCCGAAATATTGGTGCAATAAGAGGAAACAACAGTATCAACGGCGGCCTTCCGGATTCTTTAAATCTGTATTGCAGAATCAGAGGAACCGTTTATGGCTCCAATCTTGTTTCACCAACCAATGGATTTCAATATACCCTAAGGGACGCCACTGGAGGGATCAGCATTTCATCACCAATTACACTGCTTGGCAACATGGCCGAAGGCGATTCAGTTTCTGCTGTTGGGAAAATCGTACACCTGAATGGATTGGCTCAAATGAGGGTTGATTCTATGCGCAGGTTTGCTGTCGGGAGGCCTTTAAAAACTCCGACTGTTGTAAGCGGATTGGGTGAACAAACTGAATCGGACTTAATAAAATTATTGGGTTTTCAATTGGTAAACCCGGCAGAATGGACCACAGGTGTCGGTGCTTCCGGATTTTCAGTCCGGATTTTTAAAGGGTTGGATACTTTAAGAATGAGAGTAGACGATAATTCTTCATTGTTTTTTGAACCTGCGCCTCCAAGTGCTTTCAATCTCACAGGTATTGGCTGGCAGTCCGATATTTCAAATCCTTTCAATAGCGGATACCAAATCATGCCAAGAGGAGGAATCGATATTCAATTAATAGCGGCAAATCCAAGTTTGAAATTTCCTCAAGCCACCACGCAAGGAAACGAAGATGCGGGTACACTCATCTTCAACATAAATCTTGTGACCGCTGGCGCAGCCATTACCCAGGCAAGATTGGCGATAAAGGGAGGAACAGCAACTGCAGGTTCCGATTTTATCATTTCCACCAATCCAAACTTATCTTTTAATCCGGGAATCACAACCCAACTGGCTGGAGTAACCATAATCAATGATTCAGACCAGGAACCAGACGAAACCATTATTCTGGTTTTAAGAAGTGTGAACGGAAGCCAGATCTCCAATGATTCAATTTTTACCATTACAATTGTGGACAACGACCAGCCGGGTGCATTCGTACCTACCTATAACATCGGTACGATCCGTGGTAACAACAGCATTGAAGGAGGAGTGGCCGATTCACTGAACGTGTCATGTAAAATTCAGGGAACCTTATACGGATACAACCTCCGTGGATTGAACAATGGCATCCAGTTTACAATCCGGGATGCGACTGGTGGAATCAATATTTTTAAAAGCAGCGTCAATTTCGGTCTCACACTTCAGGAAGGAGATTCCATCCGGGCAATCGGCAAAGTGAACCAGTTCAATGGGTTGAGCCAGCTGAATCTGGATTCTGCAATTGTATTGGCCACGGGTCGTCCGCTTCAGGCTTCCGTTCCTGTCGATTCACTTTCTGAACTAACGGAGTCAAACCTGGTTACCATTACCGGATTCCAGATTGTAAATCCAACACAATGGGCCACCGGCATAGGAACTGGTTTTACAGTGCAGGTAAGTAATGGAACCCGGAACATAGATCTCCGGATCGACAACGATTGTGAGCTGTTTAATCAGCCGGTTCCAACCACTCAGATTATTAGCATAACAGGTGTAGGAGGACAATTCGATAGCAGCATTCCGCGAAATTCAGGGTTTCAGCTCCTTCCGAGAAGAGCGAGCGACATTGTCCTGAACACAAGTGTATCCTCTGCAGAAAAACGGAATCGTCTTACGTTCTTCCCCAATCCTACGACAGGATCCGTACGCTTACTCATTCCTCAGGAATTAAAATCAGTGTCAGGCGAACTTCATCTTTACAATTCACAAGGC
>CANETC010000236.1 GCA_947441055.1 Cytophagaceae bacterium
AATCCGCCATGGGCTGAAGGAGTCCGGATTTTCCTGTATGCATGGGCCCCATGCGGTCTTGCATAAAGGCGGATAATTTGCGTTCGGAATAAAAAAGGAAAAGTACCGAGCCAAGAATAAATCCAAGGCTAAAGGCAAAAAATACGAATATGCTCAAGGTTTCATTCACAATGAATCAAGCATTTTTTATAGTAATCTGGCTTCCTGTTGCTCAACCCTTGCAGCCAAAAGGATGCTCAATTCATACAGAAGATAAATTGGAAGTGCCACTATCAGCAGGCTGAAAAGATCTGGACTTGGGGTTAAGATGGCCGCAATGATTACGATGATGATAATTGCATGACGGCGGTAGGCCCTTAGGAAGCCCGGTCCGGCAATTCCGGCTTTGGCCAAAACCAGAATCACCATTGGAAGCTGGAACATCAGACCACAGGAAAGTACCATCATCATCAAGGTTTCAATGTAACTCATTAGGTCCACTTCATTGGCAATGCTGGGGTCGATTTGATAATTCGCCAGAAAGTTGATTGAAAGCGGCGCCAGGATCCAGTAGCCGAAAGAAATCCCCATAAAAAATAAGAGGCTCACATAAAAAACAGCTCCCGTGGTCATCGCCCTTTCTTTTGGATAAAGACCGGGCTTAACAAATTGCCAAATTTCCCAGAAAACATAAGGGAAGGCGATGATGAGACCAGCCACAAGAGAGACCCCGATATGCGTACTGAATTGGCCGGTAAGTGTTCGGCTTTGAATGACAAAGGAAAGTTGTTTTACACAGAGAAAGGGTTGTTCGAGGTACTCAGCCAGCTTGCAAAGCATTCGATAAGTCCAGAAATCAGACCTGGATGGTGCCAGAATAATGTCGTGAAAAAGGATTTCTTTGGAGAAAAAAGCCACAATCATAAAAAAGACCATAGCAGCCAGACTCCGGATAATATGCCACCGCAGGGCCTCCAGGTGGTCTAAAAAGGACATTTCTCCTTCTCCTTCGTGTTCTGACTGTGGAAGTTCTTCTGCCATGCGGGTGCAAATTTGCCTTTGTTTGACCTAATATCAAACCAAAGCTTGACAGCACTTGTTAAAAGAATTTTGGTCGCAAGGCGGGCTTTTCCATTTTTGCAGGAATTTTGACCCACATGGAACCTGGAATTGGCAGTCGAATAGACCATTCAAAATATGGGGAGGGGATTCTCTCATCCGTAACACCTACAGCATGGCGTTTTGCTTTTTTTGGCAAAGGCATTGTTGAAATAAGCAAAGACGAGGAAATTATTTGGCTCGAAAAGGTACAAGCACAAGAGCAAATGATTGATCCTTACGATTTAAGGTACACATTAAAGAAATTGCTGGACGAGTATTCTGATCTTTCAGAACCCATTTTGTTGGGTGAGCGCTGGAAAAAAGGAATGCTGATTATTCAACCAGCCGATCGCAGCTTAAAGGCAAAGGAAATTCCTGTAGAGACTTTCTTTCACAAAATTGTGATGTTGCGCGACCGGCTTCGGGTTCTTGAGCAAAAAATCAATGCGCATAAAATCCTTGAAGATTCGGAAAAAGTGGAAATGCAGCAGTACATAACCAGAATTTACGGTTCGCTTACCACTTTCAATGTTCTTTTTCGCCACAGTCAGGACCAATTTGTTGGCGATAAAGGCGAAGGTTAAAATTTAAATACCATGAAATATTCTGTCATCATTCCGGTATTCAATGAAGAAGCCAACATCGGCATGCTCTACCGGCGCATGACGGGCGTTTTGGAAGGACTTAGTCCATCATTTGAACTCATTTTCATCAATGATGGAAGTCGGGATAATACCCTCGCTTTGGTAAAAGAACTCGCACTATCGGATAAGCGCGTGCGTTTCATAAACCTCAGCCGTAATTTCGGTCACCAGATTGCAGTAAGTGCTGGCTTGGATGCTTGCAAAGGCAACCGGGTGGTGATCATCGATGCGGATTTACAAGATCCACCAGAGTTAATTCTGGAGATGGATGCGCGCATGAATGATGGTTTTCAGGTTGTTTATGCCCGCAGACGAAAAAGGAAAGGTGAAAGTGTGGCAAAACTTTGGACGGCCAGGATTTTTTACCGGATTCTTGCGAACATTGCTTCCATCGACATTCCGCTTGATACGGGTGATTTTCGGATTATGGACCGAAAGGTTGTGGATGTGTTGAAGTCCATGCCCGAGCAAAACAAGTTTCTTCGGGGCCAGATTTCATGGATTGGATTTAAGCAAACCTTTGTAGAATATGACCGTTCCGAGCGCCAGGGTGGACAAACCGGTTACACATATGCGAAAATGTTTCGCTTTGCACTCGATGGAATAACATCTTTTTCAGATGCGCCTTTAAGACTGGCTTCCTGGATGGGATTTGTGGTTTCTGGTGTGGCTTTTATCGCATTGGTTTATGCGCTTTATGGTAAGTTTATTTTGCATGAATCAGAGCCGGGCTGGGCTTCTGTAATTGTGAGCGTCCTTTTTTTAGGTGGCATTCAGCTCATATCTCTCGGATTTATTGGCGAATACCTGAGCCGCATCAGTTCCAATGTGAAACAACGCCCCTTGTATGTGGTGGCAGAAAGTAATGTAGAAAACCCTCAGGAATAGGGTTCTAGTAATCAGGCTTATTTCCCTGAAAGAATTTTCTGATAACGAACCTTGTCGTTGAGTATCCGCAGCGCTTCCTGTACTTCTGGGTCATCATCGAAAGAAGCCTCTTTGATGCCTTTTTCGAAGTAAAATCTCGACACAATTTCCTGCTCCAGCACTTCGCGGATTTCGTCCTTGTGTTTTAAAAGATCATTCTCTTTGTTGTGGGCCATTCGGGTTTTAAGGCCTTCGAGCTGGTCTTTGATTTCGTCGTAATATTTTTCTTTCTGGGCTGCGGAGGTGAGTTCTTTGATGGAGGTTTCTACCTTGGTGGTATAATCATACTCTTTGTCCTTCAACCAATTGATAAATTCCTGATAGTCGGAATCAGAAAGGCGAAACTCCTTTGCAGGGCCAATTCCCGAAAGATGACTTAAGTAATACTTTGAAGCGAAATCAAAAATCAGGTCTTTGGCAACCAGGCTGCTGGTAATGGATGCAGGTGTTTCCCGCTTCACTTCCACATCCGGCGAAACGCCCCCGCCATCATAAACAACGCGTCCATTGGTGGTTTTGAATGCAATCCTGAGCGAATCTGCTACTTTTTTTGCAGTGCCATCGCTGTTTCTGTTCGAATAATCTATTGCCTGAATACAGCGACCGCTGGGAATGTAGTATTTGGCTGTGGTAACTTTTAGCTGGCTGTTGTAGCTGAGCGGCCTTGTGGTTTGTACAAGTCCTTTTCCATAAGATTTTTGGCCAACCAAAACTCCGCGGTCATAATCCTGAATTACACCTGAAACGATTTCTGAGGCAGAGGCAGAGCGT
>CANETC010000237.1 GCA_947441055.1 Cytophagaceae bacterium
AGGACCGGTTTGGCCTCAGAGACATGCAGTTGCAGCTGGAAGGCCGGATTGGGCACGATTTTGAGTATGAGTTTCAGGTGGACTTTGCCGATCTGGTCAATCAATCTGACGTTGGTGAAAATCCAGGTATTATGGATGCTAATTTCACCTACAAAGGATTGGAATTTGTGAATGCCACGGTGGGATATCAAAAGATTCCCTATTCCCGCAATTCTTTGGTTCCTTTTACTTTTTCACCTTATTGGCAAAGGGCCGAAGTTACAAGAGGTGAAATTTTTTCAAGGCGTGATGTTGGAATTATGCTTTCTAAATCTTTTTGGGACCAAAAAATAAATGTTTATGGCGGAATGTTTACCGGCATGGGCGAGCAAATCTTATCAGTCAATGGAGGCGACAATGACCCATCAGGTGAATTTGAATATGTCGGAAGGATTGACATTGCTTATCCATCCAGATATCGCTATCGGGATTATGACATCAATTCGAGCCAAATCCCAATGTTTCAGTTAGGTGCGGCAGCAAGAACGGTCAGAAGGAAGTACAGCTCTTTTTTGCCAGGAGATGATTATTATTTAAGGGTAATTTCTGGGCAGAAGGATTGTTTTACAGCTGATTTCTCAGCCCAATGGAAAGGATTTTCTACCCAGATTGAATGGCATCTTATCAATGTGAAACCGACCAATGACATTGATCCATCTGGTTTACGATATAGAGAGAGTAGAGGTACTGCGAATACAAAAATTGGAGCGAATCCCACTGGTTTTTTCAGGGCGGGAGGCATTTTAGCCACAGTTAGCTATGCTTCAAAACCTTTAAAATCTATTTTCTCTATTCGATATGACCAGCTCAACCCCAACGATTTAGTTCAGAAAAATACTGAAGAATCCCTCACGTTTGCATACGCATATCAAATACGGGGCTTCAATTCAATGATAAAAGCTCAATATTCTTATCGCCTGATAGACAGAAAAAATCCACTCATTCAGCGGTTCGATGACCAGCTAAGAGTGGGTTGGCAAATGCTTTTCCGTTAAAAAATAAAATCAAATTACGAACATGAAAAATACAATACTTTCTTTTTTGATGCTGGCTGGTACAGCGTTTACTTCTTTTGCCCAAACTACTTTGCAGGCAGGTGATATTGCCTTTGTTGCCATTCAAAGTGGTGAAACAGGTCAAACTGCTAAGGATAGATTTGCTTTTATTCTGTTAAAGGATATTGAGGCAAATACCCCAATTAATTTTACAGACAATGCAGTGATTAATAATCAACCGGTTAAATTTTGTAAAAATGAAGGTACTTCCAGATGGACATCTACAAGTGCCATGACTGCAGGAACGATTGTGAGTATTTCTGAAGACTCCATCACTTCAAGTGGTAGCGCCAATGGTGGTTTGGCATTTAGCCAAAGTGGTGATCAGATTTTGGCATATCAGGTAGGAGGTCAGGATACCGTAATGCTGGCTGGTATCAGTACAACGGGGTGGGAAATGGCCTGTGCCACTGCTTGTGGAAATGTGCCAGGAGGAAATAATAGTAAAACTTGTCTGCCTCCACCCTTGGTAAACGAAGTAAACGCAGTTGGTTTTCCAACCCTCAAGAAAAATGCCTTTTTCAATCTGAATGATCCATCAGGCACTCCTGCTGAAATATTAGCAGCAATAAATAATCCTGCAAACTGGACACAGGAAGATGTGCTTCAAACCTGGCCAACCTGGAATGTTACCATTACAACTTCAATTGAGAAGTTAATAGAAAAACAAAAGTTTATGCTTTTCCCGACTGTTTCAGGTGGTAACTTCACTTTGGTCAACAACTCAGGGTCACCTTATGAATTTACGGTCCATAATGTACTTGGCCAAATTCAGTTTTCAGGAGTAGCCCCTGTTGGAAAAAAGGAGTTTTCGTTTCATGGATTATCTAAGGGATTCTATTTTGTTTCTTCCAAAAGCAAAGAAGGCAATTCAGGCCTATCCAGGTTTCAGATTTCTAAATAGGATTCTGTCTTTAAGTCTGACTTTAGTTAGTTCTATCTGTTAATTTTCTGAACTGGGTTAAATCGCAAAAACAGTATGTATCTTTTTCTTCTGTAGAAGTAATGGATGTATTGGGTCGTGTAATTGATCACAAGTTGGTTTCTAACATCGCTCAGTCTGCTGAACTTACGTTTGCTACACCTGCTACTGCTGGCAAGTATTCAGTAAAAGTTACAGATTCGAAAGGTTCTGTTGTTCGGTCACTGATCGTTCAATAATCCAATGTTTTTCTGGAGACAGATAAACAATCATCTTTTGAAAGCGGCCTCCCTGAAAGGATGCCGCTTTTTTTATGTCAACAACCGAATCTGTCCGACTTTCAACCTCTGGATGACCTGATTACGATCCTTTTTCATGCGAAAATCGAGTGGATTATTACTTCTCAATTGGGTTGATCTCCTGGTAGTTTTCTGCCTTCATGTTTAGAGTTGAAGTGAAGTTTTTTTTGGGGGTATAGATACCGTAATTGGATGAAGTATGCACTCATTCCTCTTTTTTATCTCAGGTTTAAATTTCTATAAATCAATGTGTTGGTTTGTGCTTTGGTTTGCGGATTTAGAAATTTCGCCAGAGTGGTGTTTACCTTTATTCCCCCATCCGGATAAAAGACTGAAGTTTTACGAGAAAATTTCTTCTGATATTTTGTTGTATTCTCAAGTTTCCTTACCTTCGCAATCTGAAAAACCTAGTTCTCATGAAAAAAGCATTTTTATCTGTTCTCTTCTTAATGGGCGTAGTCCTAGTAGGAGTTTGTGATGATCCGCCGCCATTTAACCCAGGTGATCCTACCCCGGTTCCAATCGACGGAGGCGTATCTTTTCTTTTAGCCGGTGGCGCAGCTTACGGCATTAAAAAAGTAAGAGATAGCCGTAAAGCAAAAGCTGAAGGTCAAACCTTAGAAGAAAACTAAAAAAAACACCCCGTGAGAACGGGGTTTTTTTTTGAAGAGGCTGTTCGAAAGAGCGGCCTTTTCTATTTTCTTCTATTTGTGTTGGATCATTCTACTGTTCTCTGTTTCTTCAAAATCTGATAAAAAGGAACAGGAACACTTCCCGATTTCAATTGTTCTTCAATTAATGAAAAAGGCCACCGGATTTTTCTACGTTGAGTAGTGTCCGATGGCCTTTGACGTTGGGTCTCTATTTTTGCTTAGCTGCCCATTCAGTTCCAATCCAGGCAAATAATACCACAGACAATGAACTTGCCGGCATCAGGATCGCAGCGATAATGGGTTGTAAATTACCGGTAACGGCGAAGCTCAAGCCGATGACGTTGTAGATAAGTGAGATAATGAAACTAAGCCTCACTACTTTCATCGTACGCCGGGTTATATCAA
>CANETC010000238.1 GCA_947441055.1 Cytophagaceae bacterium
ATGTTCTGCTGAAGATCTTGAATTGCCACTTCAACTTCCTCCTTGTTGTATTTTGAGTTTGAGAAGTTATAAAAATTCGTGCAAAAGACCACCCCATTGGAATGGAGCAGCAGCTTCTTGTGCTTTACAATTAGTTTGCTGCTGATTTTTTATTTTAACTTGGTGTATGGGCAATAATTTCGAAGGCATGGTTGGCCTTTACCTCGACAAAGGAACCATTCATAAGGTTTTGGTGGGCCACTGCGTTGATACGGAAGATAAACTCATCCTCACACTTGCACCGGTGGGTGAATTTTGTGCAAGAGAAAACGACGACGATGAATGGGAATACAACGCTAAGAGTCAGTTCAAAGAACCCTTTAATTTTGGTGGGTTGAGAGTTGGCATAAGCCTCAAAAAAGGCATTCTTTCAGTGCCCTTTTGCGGGAGTCTCAATTTGAATGAATTTGCTGTACAGCACTTTGATCGCCGAGAGCCGGATTTTTACCTCCTTTGGTACAACATTCCGCCGAGTAAAGTTTGATTCAAGTAGTCTTCAAAAAAGAATTTGAAGCTCAGAAATTTACAATTCAAGCAGCAAAAGCAATACGAGGTAACCTGAGATAAAACCAGCCAGCGCCAGCCAGGCAATTTTCTTTAGGTACCACATAAAATCAATTTTTTCAAGGCCCATTACAGCCACACCAGCCGCCGAGCCAATAATCAAAATGCTGCCACCGGTACCTGCTGCAAAGGCAAGTTCAATCCACATTGGGCTGTTGGTTGGGAATAAACTGAGATCGTACATTCCGATTGAAGCGGCCACAAGTGGCACATTGTCCACAATGGCAGAGGCAATTCCAATCGCGGCCATGATGATTGCTTTGTCGCTGGTAAAACCATCGAGCCAGGTAGCAGCAGTTTTTAAAACTTCTGCACTTTCCAGCGCAGCCACTGCCAGAAGAATTCCAAGAAAGAAGAGGATACTGGGCGTATCGATTTTTGACAGTGCATGGGATGGGGTTAAAACGGACTTTTCGTGTTCCTCTTTTCCACTGTGAATGGTTTCGGTAAGTACCCAGATTATGCCCAACACCAGTAAGATTCCAAGGTAGGGTGGAAGATGTGTCAGATTTTTGAAAACCGGTACCAGCAAAAGTCCGCCGGCGCCAGCCATAAGAACCCAATCTGCACCATCAGCCATCTTCTCTTGTTCTATTGGTTGACCCAAATCTGAATTCTCATTCTTCAACACAAAACTCAGCAATAATAGGGGAACAAGCAGGCTAACCAGCGATGGCAAAAAGACCATCGATACCAGCGGGATAGTTTCAATCTGACCTCCAACCCAAAGCATTGTGGTGGTAACATCTCCAATTGGAGACCATGCCCCTCCGGCATTGGCTGCAATAACCACCATGGAAATGATGTACAATTTCCAGGAGCGGTCTGGCACCATTTTCCGCACAATGGATGCCATTACAATTGCGGTGGTTAGGTTGTCAAGTATCGCGGAAAGAAAAAAAGCAGCCCAGGAAATAATCCACATAAGGCCGATCGGAGATTTTGTTCGGATTAGCGATGTGATCTTCCGGAAACCATAATGTGAATCGATTACTTCCACAATGGTCATGGCACCAAGAAGAAAGAAAAGAATTTCTGAAATGCCGGATAGGTGATGTGAGAGTTGAGGGAGCACTTCGGAAGGATTTTCCGCTCCTAATGCAACAATCACCCAACAGGTAATTCCTGTAATTAAGGCTGATGCGGTTTTATTAACGCCTATTGTGTGTTCTAAAACGATGGCAAGGTATCCGAGTAAAAAAACAATGATCAACAGGCTTACCATACCTCAGCGTTTAATTTTTTTCAGGATAAGCCCGATTGTTGCCTTGCTGCCATCAGGGTATTTTCCATTAAAGCGGCAATTGTCATCGGTCCGACTCCTCCAGGAACTGGTGTAATTGCGGAGCATAATGGAGAAACCTCTTGGAAATCAACATCTCCAACAAGTCTGAATCCTGATTTTTTGGATTCATCCGCAATTCGGTTGATGCCAACATCAATTACAATTGCACCTGGTTTCACCATTTCTGCCTTTACAAATTCCGGAATTCCGATGGCTGCAATCAGGATGTCGGCCTGACGGGTTATTTCTGCAAGGTTTTGTGTTCGGCTGTGGCAGATGGTAACGGTGGCGTTTCCCGGATTTGAATTTCTGGAAAGCAACAATGCAAGTGGCAAACCCACAATTTGGCTTCTGCCCAGAATTACAACATGCTTTCCTGCAGTTTCAATTCCGTAGGCTTCCATCAGGCGCATGATGCCCCAGGGTGTTGCCGATGCGAAAGAAGGTTGGTTTTTTGCCATTTTTCCCATATTCAATGGATGAAAACCATCCACATCTTTTCTTGGGTCAATGCGTTCAATTACCTTTTCTACCGAGATGTGATTGGGCAATGGAAGTTGAACAATAAAGCCATGCAAATCAGGATCGGCATTTAGCCTGTCAATTTCGAGCAACAGCTCCTCCTCTTTAATATCTGAATCAAAACGAATGAGGCTGGACTTAAAACCAACCTTTTTGCAGGTTTCCATTTTGGCTGCCACATAGGTTTCGCTTGGTCCACTGTTTCCCACGAGAATGGCCGCGAGGTGCGGAGGCTTTCCAACCGAATTGCTAAATTCAGTGGTTTCCCTGGCTAGTTTTTCTTGAATTTCTGTTGAGGTTTTCTTTCCGTCTATTAAAATCATAACTGAATCGAAAATAGAGAATCAATCAAGTTTAAGAACGGCCATAAATGCTTCCTGTGGAATCTCAACATTCCCAACCTGGCGCATGCGTTTTTTACCTTTTTTCTGTTTCTCCAAAAGTTTACGCTTACGGCTGATATCACCACCATAACATTTTGCCAATACATCTTTACGCATGGCTTTCACAGTTTCTCTGGCGATTACCTTCGCCCCAATCGCTGCCTGAACTGCGATTTCAAACATCTGCCTTGGGATAAGTTCTTTCAGTTTTTCGCAAAGTCTTTTACCCCATTCATAGGCTTTGTCTCTGTGAACAATGGCTGAAAGGGCATCTACTTTATCTCCATTCAGCATGATATCGAGCTTCACCATGGTGCTTTCCCTGAACCCGATGAGTTCATAATCTAACGAAGCATAGCCCCTTGAGATTGTTTTGAGCTTGTCGAAAAAGTCAAATACGATTTCGGAGAGGGGCAATTCGAAACTAAGTTCAACCCTGTCTTGGGTAAGGTAAACCTGGTTATTCATCACACCCCTTTTATCCATGCAGAGGCCAATGATTCCGCCCACATAGTCAGATTTGGTGATAATCTGGGCTTTGATGAAAGGC
>CANETC010000239.1 GCA_947441055.1 Cytophagaceae bacterium
GTTCTGGATGCAACAATCGATTTTTTAGGTTTTCCATAGGCTTGAAAAGGATACCAAACTTCTCCCGGATTGGTTTTTACAATTGGTTTTGGAGGACTAAGGCTATCTTTTCCGGCTTGGATTTCAACTGCTTTCCAATTTGCCTTGCCGGATTTAAGTCCGGCAAACCAGCCTTGAAAGCCATTTGCCGTTGACCAGCCTGCGAACTGAAGCCTGTTGGAAGTGTCGAGCGCTTTAATTTTTGCAGTGAAATTTATCCTTCCGGATTCGAGCGCACCGCTTGCCTGAATTTTCTGCGTATCGCTGGCAAGAATAAGGAAGTCGGCTTTGCCATCACGGCGGGTGATTTTTAACTGATAAGTACTGTCATTTCCAATCTTCAATCTGAAATTTCCAATCCGGCCCTGTGGTTCGGTATTCACAACATAGCGCTTGCCCATTACATAATGGTCGAGAATGAGCGAGCCCTGGCGGAAGATGTTTCCGGATGCCACAAAAAATGCTGCATTTGACCCCGGCTTCAGACTGCCGATTTTATCCTGCATTCCGGCAAAACTTGCAGGGCGCGAAGTAAGTGCTGCGAGTGCATCTTCTTCCGATAGCCCAAATTCTACAACCTTGCGGAGCTGGGATAAAAACGACTTCTGGTCTTTAAGGTCCGCAAGAGTAAAGGCAAAAGGAACCTGCTTCGCTGCCAGCATTGAGGCATTATAAGGCGCAAGTTCCCAATGCTTCAGGTCTGAAACCGAAACAAGATTCGCGTCCATAGGATCTTCCAAATCCGGCATTTCAGGAAATTGAAGCGAAACCAGCAGTGGAAATCCAGCAGCCTTAATTTCATCGAGGCGCTGATATTCATCACCTTTCGCTTTTATCAGAAGTTTCAATCCAAACTCGGAAGCGATGGTAGAAGCCCGCAGAATTTCATATTTCTGAGAAGTTTCAAACAACCAGGTTTCATTTCGGCTACGGAGAAGTGCTTCCATTCCCGGTCCAGTATTTTTAGCTGTTTTTGAAAACCAGTCGGCATCCAGAAAAGTCTGACGCAAAAGCGCAATTGAGCCCATCTGGGAGGACGGATATTGCTGAGTGGAACGGCCTTTCTGAAAGGACAAGCCCGAAAAAAGGCGGTGTTTTAAAACAAGATTGGAGTTTTCGCCTTCTGCAAGAGCAGCAAGACAAGAACTGCCCCGCATAATCCCGTCTTTGGGCGTGACGGCCACATAGCCAAAACCAAGTTTGCGAAGTTCTTCCGCGTCTTTGGGATTTTGCTGAAAAACGGTTGATGCGTCAAATTCTGGTTTCAAGCACTGGTTCCATAAAAAAGTGCCCGGTCTGGAAGACTCATACTGCGGGCCCATTGGATAGCTGCGGTCTCCGCTTTCTCCTTTGCCTGCTGGAGCCGCCATTCCATAGGATGAAAAAAGATCGATAAAGGATGGATAAACCCAAGCGCCTTTCAAATCCCAGCTTTCTGTGCCTGCAGGAATTTGTATGTCTTTTCCGACAGCCACAATCTTACCATCACTCACAAGTAAAGAAGCGCCTTGCAAAACCTGACCGGCAGAAACCACCAGCGTTGCATTGCGCAAAACAAAAGTATAGGAACGCTCATCTGTCAATTTTGCCTGAGGGAGTTTAAACTGAGCAATTGAATTCCAGCCAGACAGGCAAATGCAAAATACGAAAAGGCGTTTTAAAGAGATCTTCATAGGTTCTTAGCTTCTAGGCCTGACAATATTCGTGTAATTTCTTTTGCCAGCATATGGTCTTTTTCTGTTACCGTGTTTCCGGCATCGTGTGTACTCAGTTGAATGCTTACACGGTTGTACACATTGCTCCATTCGGGATGATGATTTTGCTTTTCTGCCACGATGGCCACAGAAACCATGAAAGAAATTGCTGCACCAAAGTCCGGAAACAACAAAGAACAAGTCATTTTATTACAGGATTCCTTCCAGATTACATCCATAATGAAAACTACTTTTTAATTTTAAACAATTTATTAACAGACAATTAGGCAAAAAACAGACCTCCTGATTTTTTACAAATATGGGGTTTTACGACCAAATGGCTTTCAGCCTTTCAAATGTACCTTTTCGCCGGCGTATGCGTTTGTCACAATGGCAATTTGAATGACCTTTGACTCAAGGAAAAAGAGAGAAGAACTGATTCCTAAAGCTGCCCATCCGAGCCACAACGGCCGGATAGGCAGAAAAGTAAAATTCATTTTTAATTTAAATAACGGATACTATTATGACCCAATTACAGGTAATCCCCAAAGAACAGCTTGGTAACTTTCATTTTTCAAACATTGAAGTTTTGAGAGGTGACTGGGAGAAAGTTTATCGCCTTTTCAGCCTGCGCCGCGCTGAAAAACTGGGAAATAATTTCAAAGGAAAAGTTCGCATTACCTTCCGGACCTCCGGAAATGAAACCAAATCTGTAGATGCTACAGTTTGGTCTACCACAGAAGATTATGTCTCTTTAAAAGGAGGAATGTCTATACCCGTCCGTTCAATTGTGAGTGTAGAATTTTAATTTAAACTTAGATTATTAACCGAACCGCACCCGACCAAAATTGGTCGGGTTTTTTGTTATGGCCCATTTTATGAAAAGGGCAAAAAAAATAGCGAATAAACCCGGAATTTTTTGTCAACAAAGAACCGCTTTCCGTTTTCCATTGCTATTTTGCTTGCACTAATCTAATAACTAATGTTTAACTTAATTAAATGATTTTCAGTCATGATGGATAACAAAGCAGAAAAATTAAAAGCCCTTCAGCTCACAATTGACAAGCTGGACAAAGAGTACGGAAAAGGCACCGTAATGAAACTCAGCGATGAGAAAGTGATGGATGTGCCCGCCATTTCTACCGGTTCAATTGGATTGGACATCGCACTTGGCATTGGTGGACTTCCCCGTGGCCGTGTGGTAGAAATTTATGGACCAGAATCCTCAGGAAAAACAACGCTCACCATGCATTGCATTGCCGAAGCACAAAAAGCCGGTGGCATTGCAGCATTCATCGACGCCGAACACGCTTTCGACAAAGCCTATGCAGAGAAGCTGGGCATCGACACCGAAAACCTCCTGATTTCCCAGCCAGACAATGGCGAACAGGCACTTGAGATTACCGAGCACCTGATTCGTTCCGGCGCAATCGACATCATTGTAATTGACTCCGTGGCGGCATTGGTTCCAAAAGGTGAACTCGAAGGCGAAATGGGCGAAAGCAAAATGGGACTTCAGGCAAGATTGATGAGTCAGGCATTGCGGAAGCTTACCGGCACAATCAACAAAACTGGTTGCCTTTGTATTTTCATCAACCAGCTCCGCGAG
>CANETC010000240.1 GCA_947441055.1 Cytophagaceae bacterium
TACACGGTTGACCAGGCCGTTAAAGACAAGGCCGTTGTGCCGTTACTTTATGAAGGGCGTTTGGCTTTGCAGGATGTCAATGCCAGTCCCATTGATACATTCTTCGGAATGGTTTCAGAACCTTTAACCGAATACCAAAAAGCAGATATCAAAAAGAAGTTTGCTAGGTATGACCACTTAAATGCTGCCGAACAAAAAATGCGAATGATTGCCTGGGACATCAGCTATCATTTCCGTGACAACTGGCAAAACAGTACACCCTTCAAAGGACAGTTGGTTTGCGACAAAAAAGTAAATGCCATCAAATACAAAGAATACTTGGATGAAATTGGAATTGTAAGTAGTGAAGTGTTGATCTCTTCCATTGACGAACGCGAAGGCGAAGAAAGTGCCTATGAGAAGTCAACCGAAAAAGAGAATCAATTCTGGAAAAAGATGATGGATGAACATGGCAATTCAAAAAGCTATGAAAAGAATATCATCAGCCGCTTCAAAAATCAGAATGACCCGGAAATCATCATTGTAGTAGATAAATTGCTTACAGGCTTTGACGAACCCAAAAACACGGTTTTGTATCTCACAAGGAATCTACAGAGCCATAAACTATTGCAAGCAATTGCAAGGGTGAATCGTATTTATCCTGACAAAGAATTTGGCTATATCATTGACTATTATGGTGTGATTGAAAACTTAGATGATGCTTTGCAGTTGTATTCATCTTTTGAAGATTTTGATAATGAAGATTTGGCAGGAACGCTTACCAACATCTCGGATGAAATCAAAAAATTACCCCAAAAGCATTCAGACCTTTGGGACATTTTCAAAACCATCGCCAACAAGCGAGACGCCGAAGCCTATCAGCAATTATTGAAAGATGAAGCAATCCGGGTTTTGTTTTACGATAAACTAGCAGCCTTTGCCAAAGGTTTGAAACTAGCATTGTCTTGCATTGAATTTCATAGGGAAGTTGATAGTAAGGTCATCAAGCGTTACAAAGATGATTTAACGATGTTCCTCAAGTTGCGTTTGGCTGTGGTTGAACGCTATAGTGATGAAATTGACTACAAACAATACGAAGGACAAATTCAAAAACTGATTGACACCCACATCACCACGGAGAGGATAGAAACCATTACAGAGTTGGTTAACATTTTTGATAAAGATAAATTTCAACAGGAAGTAGAAAACACCACCGGCAAAGCAGCCAAAGCCGACAAAATTGCCAGCAGAACAGCGAAGCACATCACGGAAAAAATGGATGAAGATCCGGCTTTCTACAAGAAGTTTTCCCAAATGCTGAGAGAAACCATCGCCAACTATGAAGCTAAACGAATCAGTGAGGCACAGTACCTGAGCAGCGTTCAAGATATCATGAACAATGTTTTGGCTCATACCGATAATGAAATTCCAGATCTATTAAAAGACAGAGATGTCGCCAAAGCCTTTTATGGTTTGACAGTTGAGGCTTTGTCCGAAAAAATTCAAGATAATATTGTTCGTAAAGAAGTCGCAACACAAACGGCTTTACAAATTGACGACCTGATTCAAGATTCTGTTTTAGACAACGGCAAACCCATTATTGACTGGCAATACAAAACAAATATTACCGGAAAATTGCTGATTGAAATTGGCGACTACCTCATTGATGAAGTAAGAGACAAGTACAATTTGGACCTTCCTTTTGTAGACATGGACAGGATTGCAGAGGATTTTTTGGAGGTTGCTAAAATCCGGTACAAGTAATGACAGCAGCGATTCAATTTGGAAGCAGGACCATCGACTTTCGTTTGGAGTATTCCGACAGGAAATCGCTAGGTATTACAGTCACTCCCGAAATGGAAGTGTTGGTAAAAGCACCGACCGATACATCCATGGAAAAAGTGAAAGAGAAAATTAGAAAAAAAGCACCGTGGATAATTAAACAACAAAGCTTCTTTCTTTCCTTTCAACCAAAGACACCGCAACGAAAATACATTAGCGGAGAAACCCATTTGTATTTAGGCAGACAATACCGTTTGCAAATTGAAATTGGCCAAGTAGAATCGGTGAAACTGAAAGGCAAATTCATTGTAGTAACGACAAGCGAAAAGTCAAGAACGAAAAGCTTATTACATGATTGGTATTTGCAACATGCACGTTCAAAGTTTCATTCAGTAGCAGAACCCCTCATTGATAAATTCAAAAAATACAAAGTTGAACCAAGTTCGATTGTTTTGCGAAACATGCCTACGCGTTGGGGAAGTTGCACTCCAAAAGGGAAAATCATTTTGAACCCTGAATTAATCAAAGCACCCAAAGTCTGTATTGAATATGTGATTATACACGAACTTTGTCACTTAATCCACCAAGACCACACGCAGAAATTTATAGATTTACAGACCAAGGAAATGAAGGACTGGGAAAAGTGGAAAATGAAATTGGAGAAATTATTAGCATGAGACGCCTGCACACCAAAGCAGACAAATGAATTCTTAATCAAACAGCGGCTTCTCGGTTATTGAGGTGAGGGCTTTTAACGTCTGTTCCATACCACCGCATATCCCACCCGCAAGGTATGGCAGGGAAGGTCGTGGAGGGCGTGTTGGTAGCGGAGGTAGAAACGGCCTTGGGCGGGGGTTTGGTAGGCGGCTTCGGTACGCAGAAACCAGGGGCGATCGCCTTGGTTGAAGTAACCGCTGATGCCTTGCAACTGGGTCGCCAGGGTCCAGGGGCCGGATTTTGTTGCAACACCGAGCGCACAGGTCCAGGCATCGTTCTGCCCGCCCACCGATTCTTGCCATACCAGGAAGCCTTGTTGGGTCCACCAGGACCAACGGGGGTAGCTGCGGCCGGTGCGGACCTCCAACCAATAAGCGGGCATGTTGGTATGGCGGGCGTTTTCGAGGCCTTTGCCGGCGGTGGTTTTGATGCCCCAACCCAGGGTCACCGGAGTTCGGGGACCCAGGAAACGAGCCGGCACTTGCCAGCGGTTCAGGATCCAGAGCTCGGAGGTATTGCGACCGCGGGGTTCCTCCCAACGAGCGTTGCGCAGATCCCTCACCACAGTGTCGGTGGACCACCATTCGTAGGGGCGCCAATGAACTTCCAGGGAAGCCTGGCCGGGGACCAAGGGCACGGAGAGGTTGACCACGGGGTTGACGGTGTTTTCGCGGTACGGCGAAACCCCGCGATGCCATTCCTGGGCCAGTTCCCCTTGCCATTTTCCGGTCAAGGCAATGCCCGTATGCAGTCCCCCCACCGCTTCGGGGAGGGCCAGGGCGTTGGGACCCATGTAGGCAGGGGA
>CANETC010000241.1 GCA_947441055.1 Cytophagaceae bacterium
CTTGCGCAACAGAGGAAATGATGTGCTTATTCTTGCCCGGCATTTTTGCGATGCGTTTACCACTTCCAATAAAATGCGGCATCTTGAAATTACAGAAGATGCCAAGCAGAAATTGCTCACCTATCCGTATCCCGGCAATGTTCGTGAACTTCGGGCAGTGGTGGAACTTGCGGTTGTAATGAGTGATGGCAAAGCCATTCGCTCGGAAGACATTTCCTTCATGACCATGAGCCCCGATCACAACCTGATGGACAGGGAAAAAACCCTTCGGAAATACACTTGTGAAATCATTTCATTTTACCTGCAGCGTTACGAAAACAATGTAGTTGATGTGGCTAAGCGACTGGATATTGGAAAGAGTTCCATTTACCAGATGATCAAGGACAAAGAAATTGTCCTCAAATAATTAACAGCCATACTGAAATGCCGGATTCAGAAAATCAATCCAATTCCAATTCGGCACAGAAAGACCATTCTCTGGTCATTGGATTGCAGCAACTTGGTAGCATGTTCTCGTATTATTTTGTTCTTGATCAGGATGGAAAAATCATCCAGGCCGATCCATCGCTGACTGCCATGCTGGGCGGCACATTGCCTCAGGATTTCAGGAATTGTTTCAATGTTCTGGTTCAATCGGAGTTGAAGTCATTCCATTTTTGGCAACTTGTTTCCTTGGTTGGAAAGCCGGTTTCGCTTCAATTGATACCCGAAAAGCTGGGCATAAATTTAGATGGTCAATTCATTTCTGCAGCTGATGGGCAGCAGCTTGTTTTTCTTGGCGCCCAGAAAAAAGGAGAAATCACCACAGATTACAAAGAGCAGAAGTATCGCAGCATTCTTGCCAACCTGAACCTCGGGATCCTTGAGGTAGATCTGGACGACAAAATTTTATATGCCAACCAGAGTTTTTGTGACATGTCAGGCTATGAAGAAGCAGAATTGCTGGGAAAGAATGCCGGTCAGTTTTTGCTCAGCGGAAGCAGCTCGCGCTTGATCAGGTCTAAATCCAGGTTGAGGAAAGCCGGAATTTCGGATGCCTATGAAATTGAAGTAAACGACAGAAAAGGAACTGGTCGTTACTGGCTGGTTTCCGGGGCGCCGAATTACAACAAAAAAGGAATTCTAATTGGTTCAATCGGTATCCATCTTGATATTACAGAACAGAAAAATCTTGAGTCTGAGCTGATTTCAGCCAGAGAAATGGCAGAGGCTTCGGCCCGTGTAAAGGAGGATTTCTTGATGAATATGAGCCATGAAATCCGCACACCCATGCATGTGATTACTGGCATGTCTGAGCTTTTGGGGAAGACTCATCTGCAAGAACAGCAGCGGTTTTATTTGGGTAATATTCGCCATGCTGCCGACAATATGCTCGCCTTGATGAACGACATCCTTGATCTTTCTAAGATGGAAGCCGGCAAACTCAATCTGGAAAACATTCCGTTTGAGGTTCGTAAAGTGCTGCAAAGGATGGAAAATGTAATGCAGCACAAGGCAGAGGAAAAAGGTCTTGGTCTTTTTCTGGATATCAATTCCGGCGGAATAGCGCCAGTGTTGATGGGCGATCCGCACAGGATCAACCAGATTCTGTATAACCTCATCAGCAACGCCATAAAATTTACAGAAAAGGGAGAAATTCGGGTGACTTGCAGATTGGAAAAAGAACTTGGCCAACTTCAGGTTCTGGAATTTGCAGTGGCAGATACCGGTGTTGGAATGGACAAAAGTTTCCTTGGAAGCTTGTTTGAGAAGTTTAGCCAGGAACATCAGTCAACATCCAGGGTGGCTGGTGGCACGGGCCTCGGCATGAATATTTGCAAAGAATTGCTGGACCTGATGGGAGGGGAGATTGAGGTGAAAAGTGAAAAAGGCAGTGGCACCACTGTCACATTTCGTATTCCGTTTTTGAAAGGAGATGTTGCGGTTGAATCCGTGGGAAGGCAGTGGGGAGAAGAATCGGCCGTATTTAAGAAACTCCGGGTTTTGCTTGTGGACGACAATGAGTTGAACCGTCTGGTGGCAAGCACCCTGCTTGAAAACCTGGGCGCCATCATCGAGGAAGCCGAAAATGGTGAGGAGGCGGTCAATAAATTTATGCTGGAAACACCGGATCTGGTCTTGATGGACATTCGAATGGCAGTAATGGATGGGCTCGAAGCCAGTCGCGAAATTCGCAGGAAAGCTGGAAACAGCGTGCCGATTATTGCGCTTACGGCCCATGCCATGAAAAGCGAAATCGATAAGTTTATGGAAGCCGGCATGAATGCTTATTTGCCCAAACCATTCCGTGAAGAGCAATTGGTTTCGGTGGTTTCGGCTTGTCTTGCTGGCAGGTCTTCCCCAGCAATTGAATCAGAATCCGAGCCTATTATCAACAATTCGGCGCTCTGGGATTTGGAAAAGCTCAGGGAATTGTGCCGTGGAAATGAAGAGTTTTTGCAGAAGATGCTGCGGCTGTTTCTGGCACAAACACCGCTCCGGATCAAGGATATGCAGAATGCATTTGCCGCCAAAAACTGGAAGGATGTTTCGGATACTGCCCATAAAATGAAGCCAAGTTTGGATAACATGGGCATAAATGCGTTAAGAGAAACGGTGCGAAATCTTGAAAAAGCCACAGAATTTACACCAGAGAAAAACCAGGAACACCTGGCATATTTTGAGATAATTTTAGAGAAAGTTCTGGAAGATTTGAAGGGAAGTGTCCAGTAGCTTTTCTTTGGCTTGATTAAATATTTTATCCTTTCAAATAGGGGATAAACCGGCTTTCATATTTTCCGTATTTTGGAAAATTATTCCGGATGATGGATTAATTTATATAAACTAAAATTTTTAATGTTTTGATTTTAAGTAGTTTGTGATTTTGGCACGGGCTTAACGCGTGTACTTGCGTGAACCAAACCACAAACCACGATTTTTTAACTACTCCGGCCACAAGTGCTTTGGAGTACAGGCAATATTCTTCGGTAGATTTTGCCGCAAAAATGCCTTTTGTCTCGGTTCAGAATACCTCTGCCTGTCCTCAATTTCAGGCCTTGAATTTTGTTGAAATCTGCTCGTCTTCTCGGATAAATTACATCACTGCGTTTTCCGTTCTCAGGCACCAAAACGCTGAAATTTCATCCTGCAATTTTGTTGCGGTGCCAGAGTGCATCCGAACCGCAGACCAAAACATGACATTGACAATTGCCTTAACTGGCGAAACCCAATACAATAAAATGGCATACGACACGGATACAGGCTGCTTCCAACCCTATTTCATTAA
>CANETC010000242.1 GCA_947441055.1 Cytophagaceae bacterium
AGGAGACAATTATTCCATCTGCTTCGCATAAGTTTTTATTTATTCTTGCCCCTTTTCTGGTTTTCGCGCCTGTAATGGCCGCATTTTCCCTGCTTCCGCTTTGGCCATCTTTGCACAATCCTGCAGAAAATTCTGCCGGAATATTTCTGGTTCTGGCCGTAGTTTCCCTGGAAGCAATTGGAATTCTTATGGCGGCCTGGGCAAGCCGAAGCCGTTTCCCGATTATTGGCGCAGCCAGGGCCATCGCCCAGATGGTATCTTATGAAGTTCCACTTGGACTTTGTGTACTTTCGATGGTTTGGCTGGCAGGTTCAGGGAATTTCACAGATTTTGAGTCCATGCAATCCGCATCAGGAAAAGGAGGCTGGTTTGCTTCATTACAATCTTTAGGCGGCATCCTTTCATGGAATTTGGTGCAATACCCTTTATGTATTTTACTCATGCCGATATTTTTCCTCAGCATTCTGGCAGAAAGCAACCGAGCCCCTTTTGATATTCCAGAAGGCGAATCCGAAATCATTGGAGGATTTCACACTGAATACAGCGGATTTCTATGGGCAATATTTTTTCTTGGGGAATATGCTGTAATGCTGCTCTTATCCCTCACATTTTCCTACCTGTTTCTCGGTGGGTCTAACTCAATTATTCCTACAATTTCAAAAATCGGAATCTTATCAGAACCCTCGTTTTTCTGGTTGCTTTTAAAGTGCTGGATGCTTGGATTGTTGATGATTTGGATTCGCTGGTCACTTCCCAGACTCCGGGTAGACCAACTGAGCAACCTTGCATGGAAATTTCTTTCGCCTCTGGCGCTGGCAGTGCTGGCATTAATTATCTTTTTAGAGTAGGTCTGAGGGCATTTTTCAACCATTAAAAAGTATTTTCTTTACAGCCAATGTCTGAATCAATCGAAGCACAAATCAGAGCGAATCTGCTGGAGGGAAAATCAGTTCTTGAAAATTTCCTTGCCGATGATGCCAATATTCACGCCATCGCAACTGCGGCAGAAATCATGACCAATGCCATTCGCAGCGGGAAAAAGATCATGAGCTGTGGAAACGGCGGTTCTCACTGCGATGCCATGCATTTTGCAGAAGAACTTTCTGGTCGATATCGAAACAACCGGCCTGCTCTGGCAGCCATGTCCATTTCAGATCCCAGCCACATTACTTGCGTGGGGAATGATTATGGCTTTGATTTTATTTTCAGTCGGATGCTTGAGGCCCTTGGAAACGAGGGAGATGTTTTACTTGGAATCAGCACAAGCGGAAACAGCCGAAATATCATTCAGGCCGTGGAGGCCGCCAGAAATAAAGGAATGAAAGTGGTGCTTTTAAGTGGCAAAGACGGCGGAAAAATGGCCGGTTCTGCGGATGTTGAAATTCGAGTTCCCCACTTTGGATACGCAGACAGAATTCAGGAAATCCACATCAAGGTGATCCACATCCTCATTCAACAGATTGAATCTGGACTAGGATTTACTTCTTGATTTCCTCAAGGGAAATAAAATTGCAGGCAATTCCGATTAAAAGCTCCCGGCTTCGCTCCTCTCTGGCGTCGGTAATAAAAACCTGACCCATTTCCGAGGAAGAAATCCTTTCTAAAAGTTTTGAAATCCGCTCCTCATCAAGCTTATCGAAAATATCATCCAGCAGCAGCCAGGGAGCTTTGCCACAATGCGCATGGAGAAATCTGTATTGAGCCAGTTTCATGGCGAGTAAAAAAGATTTCTGCTGACCCTGAGAGCCAAACTTTCGTAAGGGAACTCCCTCCAGCTGATAATCAAAATCATCACGGTGCAGGCCAGAAGAAGTACGGCCAGATTCAAGGTCCTGGCGCCGACTGGTCTTTAATAAATCCAGAGCCGAACTCGTGTGCAATTGACTGGAATAGTGCAAATCAACTTGCTCAGCTCCCGAGGAAAGAAAAGAATATTCTATGCGAAGGGCCTCGGTCAAAGCCGGCAAATGCAGCATCCGCAACTGATAAAGCAGCCCCGATTCCACAGCAAGTTCTTCGTCAATTGCATCAAGCAATGCCTCATCAAATCGACGGCCTTCCCCAAAATACTTAAGCAAGGCGGTTCTTTGGGCAAGAATGCGCTTGAATCTGGACAAGTGATTCAGATATTCAGGAAAACTCTGCGAGAGCGTATTGTCAATTGAATTTCTCCTCCATTCTGCACTTTCATTCATTTGAAATGGCTCGTCTGGTAAAATCATTACCATCGGAACCCGGCCCACATGCGAGGCAATCTTTTCCAGATTTTTTCCATCCCAGCTTACCTGCTTTTTTTTATCCCGCTCACAAACAATCGCAAGTTTGTGCCGCTTTCCATTCTCTTCAAGTGAAGCCTCCAATCGATAGAATTCTTCGCCAAAGCGAATATTCAAGGCATCCTGCCTGTGAAAGGCTGAACGAAGCAGGCTTATATGGTTAAGCGCATCCAATAAATTGGTTTTGCCACTCCCATTCTTTCCAGAAAAAACCGAAATCCTTTCTGGAAACTCCAGAAAGGCATCTGAATGTCTTTTAAAATTAGTGAGCCGAATAGACCTGATGTGCACGGCCTGAAAGATCAATCCTCCTCCCCTTCAGGAGCAGGCGGAATGTTCAATGAAGCAATTAATTTGTCCATTTTCTCAGCCTCCAAAAGGGTTTCATCGGCAAAGAATCGAAGTTCTGGAATAATCCGAGCCTGATTTCGAATCCTGCTACCAAGTTGCTGACGGATTTGTTTCCCTTTCTCCCTGACATCCTCCAAAATTGCCTGTGGCTTTTTAGTGAGCGTAAGGCTCAGGTAAACGGTGGCAATGCTTAAATCAGGACTCACATTTACCCCTGAAACCGTGATAAAAGCCCCGCCAAACATTGACTTTATATCTTGCTGGAATATTTCTCCAATTTCCTTTTGAAGGAGGCGGGCATATTTCTGCTGTCTTTGTGTCATGGCGAAACTGATTTTTTAATTGAAATCATTTAGGAAGTAATTCCTGAAATGGATGTCAAAATTAAACACAATTTACGAGTCGGGGTCAGATTCCGAAAAATACAACCATTTTTGGAGCAGGAAACATGGTTCAGCTTTTCAAGATTGGCTCCGGAGAGAGATTGCTCATGCTACTGGCAATTTTCGGCCTTATGCAGGCTCCGTTTTTGCTGTTTAACGACAGCATTCTGGTGCAGGAATTGTTATGGATCCGTTTGGGTGAAAGACTTGCAGATGGCTGGCGATTGTATGCGCAGG
>CANETC010000243.1 GCA_947441055.1 Cytophagaceae bacterium
GCAAATCATTTTTCAAAATCATGCCGCAAAACTAAACGATAAAATGTCCAAAGGTTCTCCACCGCACCATTTTACAAGTCGATTTTCGGATGATTTCATCCGGAATCAAAAATAATTTCAAACTGAATTCCCTAATTGCCAACCAAACAGATTATTACAATGCGAATTATCTTTTCTTTTTTAAAGTTTACTTTCTTACTAATCCTTCTGCTGCTGATTGTGGCCCTGTTTCTACCATCCGAATCCCATGTGGAGAGAAGTCTGGTAATAAAACAAACCCCGGAGGTTGCTTATAATCTTGTGAACCGCCTTTCAGACTGGGAGAAATGGTCGCCCTGGCACAAGATTGACAAAAAAATGCAGATCGTGTACAACGGAATTTCCGAAGGAAAAGGTGCTTCCTACAGCTGGACTTCCAAGCATGACAAAGTGGGCAATGGAAAACTTACCATTATGGACGCAAAGCCATTTGAATATATTTTAATGGACATGAACTTTCAAGAAGGTGGTCCTGCACGCTGTGGTTTCTATTTTCAGGGAACAGATGCTGGAACCGAAGTGAAATGGACCATGGACAGCGATGCCGGATGGAACCTGCCAGCCCGGTATTTTGGTTTGCTGGCAGATTATTTCGTTGGTCCACATTTTGAAGAAGGCTTGGCGAATTTGGCTTCTGAATCCGCAAAAATTTCTCTGGCCAATTATACCATGAGCTTTGATCTGGCGCGGGTTCCTTCTACAAAAGTTCTGGTGATGAGTTCTTCTTGTCCCGAAGAAAAGATAGGCGGGCAACTATCCGGTATTTATTCAATCCTGATGGAAACAATTGGCAAAGCGGAATTGCAAATGGCAGGTCCTCCAATGGCCATTTATAAGGCGCCGGAAAATGGAATTTTTACATTCAAGGCTGGGATTCCAGTGGATAAAAAGCCTTTAATGACACTTCCTGCTGGAATCGAGTTTTTGGAACTTCCGGCTTCAGAGGCAATTGTTTGTCACTTTAATGGCGCGTACAACAAAACTGGTTTTGCATACAGCAGATTCCCACTTGCAATAAAGGAAAAGGGTAAAATACCGGCAGGTGAGCCATGGGAAAGTTATGTAACCGATCCTACTTCAGTAAAAAATCCCTTATCCGTTCGGACTGAAATTTATTGGCCTGTTCGTTGATTTTTCATTTTTAGAAATTACGGAGGAAACGGAATTTTTCCTTGCTTTGAACCATGCAACTGAGTTTTCGGTTGTATCGTTTTATACAGCCCTAATTTTTAAATGAAAGTTTTCTTCCTGTCCGCATTGTGCCAATTGACATTGGTTTTATTTCTATGCTTTGGAATTGTATTTGAAGCAGATGCTCAGGCAGAATTCATTAAAAATGAAGGTCAGTGGGACACAGATTATCAGTATCTCGCCAAACTTCGACACGGTGATTTTTGGGTAGGTGCTCAGAAAGTCTCTTTCGTATTGAGCGATTTTGGGCAGCCCAATCAGGCGCATCCGCATGGCAAACCTGAAAATGCCAAATTTCATAACTACACGATGGAATTTCTGGGTGCCAGTTCAAGCGCAACCGTTTCTGGCCATGGTAAAATGAAACGCTACCACAATTACTACACTTCTTCGAACCAGCGGAATTGGCGAAGTGGTGTTGGATTGTTTGGTTCGGTAGTTCAGGAGGATATTTATCCGGGAACCAATTTGTTGTGGAAAGAATCTGAGGGTAATCTGAAGTATGAATTTGTTCTAAATCCTGGGTCAAATCCCGAAAATATCCGGATTCGCTACAATGGATTGGATGACCTGAAAATGGTGGAGGGCAATTTGGTTCTGGAGACAAGTCTTGGAACAATTAGTGAACAAAAACCCATCGCATGGCAATTGGACCGACTGGGAAGAAAAATCCAGGTAAAATGTCGTTTCAAGCTGATGGATGAACATACCACCGGATTTGAATTTCCATCTGGCTACGACAATAGCAAGCCTTTGGTTATAGATCCCATTCTGGTGTTTTCAACTTTTTCTGGTTCACGATCCGATAATTGGGGTTTTACTTCTACTTATGGAGAGGAAAGTTGTTCTTATGCAGCTGGCATTGCCCTCGGGCCGCGTTTTCCAACAACACCAGGTGCGTTTTCAGGAACTTTTGCTGGCGATTCAGTGGGAATCAACATCTACGCAACCTATGACATTGGAATTCTGAAGTTTAATCCATCCGGAACAGAATTGCTGTATGCCACTTACATCGGTGGGGCAGAAGCTGAAGCGCCTGCTTCCATCGTAGTGGATAAAGACAGCAATTTGGTTTTACTTGGAACCACAAGTTCAAATAATTACCCAGTTACAACAACTGCATTCGATACAAGCTACAATGGAGGAACTTTGGCTTCGCCTTACGGGCCTGGCGAAGCTGTTGTTCAATTTCGAACGGGGTCTGACATTGTTGTTTCAAAATTATCCAAAGACGGAAAAATTTTACTGGGTTCCACTTTTCTTGGTGGGTCAGCCAATGACGGTCTCCTTACTTTGCTGGAACTTGGAAATAGTCCGCTGGTGAAGAATTACGGTGACTCTTTTCGTGGAGAAGTAATTGTAGATTCCACTGGCCGCATCCTTGTTGCAAGCCATACACTCAGCTTGGATTTCCCAACAGCATCGCCCATTCAAAGTCAACTCGGTGGTGGTTCCGATGCGATTTTTGCTGTTTTTAGTCCACGACTGGATTCTTTGAAATTCAGCACATACCATGGCGGAAGTCTGGACGATGCAGCATACTCGGTTCAATTTGGAGAAGGAAATCAAGTTTACCTGGCAGGTGGTACAGCCAGCAATGATTTTCCGGCAAGTCCCGGAACCTTAAAGCCATTTTTTAGTGGAGTTGTGGATGGCTTTGTTACCCGATTTTCAATTGGTGCAGCGGCTTCCACCATGCGCAGTACTTACCTCGGCACCAACCGTTACGATCAGGCATATTTTGTGCAGAGGGATAATGCGGGCAATGTGTATGCATACGGTCAAACAATTGGTTCATATCCTGTTACGCCAGGAGTTTACAGTAATTCGGGCTCTGCGCAGTTTATTCACTGTCTTTCGGCCGATCTCGATTCCACCCGATTTTCTACAGTTTTTGGAAGTGGGACTCCGATTCCCAATATTTCTCCAACCGCCTTTCTTGTGGATGATTGCGGAAGAATTTACTGTTCAGGTTGGGGAGGGAATACCAATAATTTTTCGGGCTATGAA
>CANETC010000244.1 GCA_947441055.1 Cytophagaceae bacterium
CTGAAAAATCTTTCGCAGATTTCAGGTGTGGTTTCAACCAATCCTGTAATTCCCATTCTTGAGAATTTCCTGATTGACATTAATGATGGCATTTTGGTGGCAACTGCCTCAGATCTGCAAACTACCGCCAGGATCAATATTCCGGTGGAGGCAGCTGAAGATGGCACAGTTGCAGTACCTGCAAAGATATTTCTCGAAACACTTAGAAATCTGCCTGAACAACCCATCACTATTATTATTGATGAGGAAACCTACAGTGTGGAAATCATTTCAGAAAATGGTCGCTATAAAGTCTCTGGAGCCAACTCTGTAGATTTTCCAAGAGTACCAGCAGTAGCCAATGCCTTTTCTGTAAACATGGAAGCTGGAACCCTCAACAGGGCTTTGGGAAATACCTTGTTTGCGACAAGCAATGACGAAATGCGACCAAGTATGAGTGGAGTTTATCTTCAACTCAAAGCCGAAAGAACTGTTTTTGCATCTACAGATGGTCATCGTCTGGTACGCTATCAGCGATCTGACCTCACTTCTCCGAACGAAACTTCCATTCTTCTTCCTAGAAAAGCCCTTACTGTTGTAAAAGGCCTTCTTCCAAGTGATAAGACTACGGTTAAATTGAACTTCAATTCATCCAACGCGTTTTTTGAGTTTGGAAACATCGAGCTTATTTGTCGTCTAATCGATGAGCGTTTTCCTGAGTATGAGAATGCAATTCCGTTGAACAACACCAATGTAATGACGGTTGAGCGTCTGGAATTACTTAATTCACTCAAGCGTATTTCCATCTTCTCCAACAAGGCCACAAATCAGGTTCGCTTTTCAATAAAAGCTACTGAACTTCAAATTTCAGCTGAAGATGTGGATTACAGCAACGAAGCTTCTGAAAAGCTTAACTGCGATTTCAAAGGTGAGCCAATGGAAATTGGTTTCAGTTCAAAGTTGATGATGGAAATGCTTAACAACATCTCCTCCAACTTGGTTGACCTCGAAATGTCGGCTTCCAACAAGGCAGCTTTGCTGATTCCAAAAACTCTGGAAGGTGGCGAAGAAATTTTGATGCTCATCATGCCGGTGATGCTCAATACCAACGCCTGATAAATAAGGACTTGAAAAGAGGAAATCCTCTCACTTCCTAAATCCTAATCAGGAGCTAAAATGCTCAGTTTTCCTCATGCTAAAATCAATTTGGGCTTGCGAATTACACGCAAAAGGCCCGACGGATTTCATGATCTGGAGACCTGCTTTTTCCCTGTTCCCGAAATTTTTGATGCACTGGAAATGTGCCCTTCCCGAGAATCCAGCCTCAATATTTATGGGATGGACTGGAATGAAGCGCCAGAAGCGAACCTCGTTTGGAAAGCAATGGAATTATTTCGAAAGGAAGAAGCTTCCCTCCCACCCCTAAGCTGGTTTATTCAAAAGAAAATTCCCACTGGTGCTGGAATGGGCGGAGGTTCTTCGGATGCATCCTTTGCACTTCGCATGATGGCGAGGTTTTGTAATTGGAGTCCTGTTGATCCTCGGTTATTCAAAATGGCAGCTGCGCTAGGAAGTGATTGCGCCTTCTTTCTTCAAGATCAGCCTATGCTGGGAAGTGGCAGAGGAGAAATCTTGGAACCCTTTGCTATTGATTTGAGTGCGTATGAAATTCGATTTGTATTTCCAGGCATTCATATTTCTACAGCAATAGCTTTTGCCGGCGTATCCCCTAAAACTTCAGAAATTCCATTAAAAGAAATTCTGAGTCTGAAGCCCGAAGAATGGAAAGGGAAACTAAAAAATGATTTTGAGGAAAGTATTTTTCCTCAGTTCCCAGAATTACAAAAAATAAAAGACAAGTTTTACAATGAAGGTGCAGTCTACGCTTCCATGAGCGGTTCAGGTTCTTCGATGTTTGGAATTTTTAGGAAAAATTCCTGATGACTTGCTTATTCTAGGCAAAAACCGAATCGCGGAATGGCTCATACACCATTCTGATGCCTTCTTCAAGCTCGATTTTGTGGTGCCAGCCCTGACGATGCAACTTGCCCACATCCATCAATTTCCTCGGCGTGCCATCCGGCTTAGAACTATCCCAGACAATTTTACCTTCAAATCCGGTGATCTTGGCAATCAATTCTGCAAGCTCTTTGATGCTTAAATCTTCACCAGTTCCAATGTTGATCAATCCGGCATCTGAGTAATTTTCCATCAGATACAAACAGGCATCTGCAAGGTCATCGGCATGAAGAAACTCCCGCTTTGGCGAGCCACTACCCCAAACCACAACTTCCTGTCTACCTTCCAGCCTGGCCTCATGAAATTTACGAAGTAAAGCAGGAAGCACATGACTATTGTTCAGGTCATAATTATCGTTTGGTCCGTAAAGGTTTGTGGGCATCACCGAAATAAAATCGCAGCCATATTGAATCCGATACGACTCACACATTTTGATGCCTGCAATTTTTGCAATTGCATAGGGTTCATTTGTGTATTCTAGAAGACCCGTAAGCAAATAATCCTCCTTCAATGGCTGCGGTGCCATTTTAGGATAAATGCAGCTGGAACCCAGGAAAAGCAACTTCTTAACACCATTTACATAAGATTGATGAATCACATTGTTTTGAATCATCATGTTTTCATAAATAAAATCCGCGCGATACACATTGTTCGCATGGATTCCACCAACCTTTGCCGCAGCCAGAAACACATACTCAGGCTTTTCCTCACGAAAGAAATTCTCGACTGCTGCCTGATTTCTCAGGTCAAGTTCCGAAGACTTTCGGGTGATAATGTTGTGAAAACCTTTGGCTTCCAGAGCACGGAAAATGGCTGAACCAACCATTCCCCTGTGACCTGCTATGTATATTTTGGCGTTGATATCCATTTGGTGTTAATCGTTTTCCTCTAAAAGAAAATATTATTCGTAGTAATTCATGATTTTGTGACCACCTTTCTGAAGGTACTGATCACGTTTAAAGAGCGCAAGGTCGCTGGACATCATATCCTTAACCAGCGCTGGAAGGTCGTACTTCGGTTTCCAACCCAGCTTTGTCATGGATTTTGTAGGATCTCCAATCAGCAATTCCACTTCTGTAGGGCGGAAATACTTTGGATCTACGGCCACAACATCCTTCCCGATTTCGAGCTGATAATCAGGATTGTTGCAAGCTTTGATATAACCGACTTACTCCACGCCTTCGCCACGGAA
>CANETC010000245.1 GCA_947441055.1 Cytophagaceae bacterium
AATTTTCTTCCTCCCCGCGCCGGAAAAGTGTCTATTATTAATAACGGCCGGATTTATGACAAGTGAGAATTTTAATTTGGGTTAATTGTTGTTTTGAGCGGGGCGTTTCTGCCAGAAACTGGTTTACTAGAAGGTTTTGAAAATGGCTCATGTTGAAAATCCCGCTTTGCGGGGGCGCCATTGCGAGACCTCTTAGGTTTAACCCATTGGCGCAAAAAATCTGCGAAATCCTTTCATCCGCTTAATCCCTTAAGCAGACAAAAAAGCCGCCTTCGTTGGTTTTTTTACCAACAACATCTGAACATCTACCAGAACAAAAAACCTAGGAGGTTTGCTTGGACGCGTATTTCGAAACCTCCTAGGTTTAAACCATTGGCGCAAAACATCCGCGAACTCCCACCATCCGCTTAATCCGAGATGCAGATAAAAAAGCCGCCTTTGTTGGTGTTTCTCACCAACAACATCTGAACATCTACCAGAACAAAAAAACTAGGAGGTTTGCTTGGACGCGTATTTCGAAACCTCCTAGGTTTAAACCATTGGCGCAAAAAATCCGCGAAATCCAACCATCCGCTTAATCCGCGATGCAGACAAAAAAGGACACCTTCGTTGGTGTTTTTCACCAACCAAACACAAAGCCTTTGTCTTGTTGGTGACAACACCAACAAGGGCTAAAAGGGACAAAAAGATGGAGAAAAATCCGCAAAATCCATCCATCCGCTCAATTCGTGATGCAGACAAATGGACCCCAAAAAAAACAGCCCCGCTAAGGCGAGACTGTGACTCGTCCTAAAAAAAGTTTACACTTTAATTGAATAATCCTATTGACATTTTACCCCGCTGGGGTAAAATTATTGTAAAGATCAGGCAGTTCTCAAAACCTGGGATGCCTTAATTTAAAAATCTTAGACTGATAAATTGATTTTCATTCAGACAGGAAAGAATTCTCTCCCCAGATTTTTACTCTGAGCCCTTACTCGTTGTCCGTTTATATGGTCTGTATGTTGTTCACCTGTCAAAATGGTTTGTCCTATGATACTGTTTATTTTTGCTCGGTCGCTTGTCTTTGGAACGGTCGTCCTACCATTGGCTAAAACATGCGGAATATCCCTTACCTTATCTCTGATTTTCGCTTTCTTGCGTCGCTTTTTTTCTAACCCGTGCGCTATTTAACCTTTCTGCTTGTTGTGTTGTTTCTGAAGGTAAATCACCTTCAGGCTCAAAGCGCAAATGCTACATTGAATGGATCTGTTTCTGTACTTTCTGAGCCATTGCAGGGCGCCTATATAAAGGTTGCCAGTATTTCACGCGGTACGCAGTCGGATGCTTCGGGGAAATTCACTTTAAAACTTCCTGCAGAAACGGACCTTTTGGTTGAAGTTACTTATCTTGGGATGAGAACCAGGAAGTATCGCATCCGGCTGAAAGCAAATGAGGTGAAACAATTAAATGCTGAGCTTGAAGAGGAAGTTAAAGAAGGAGTCGGGGTTGTGGTTACTGGCAAAAGAGAGTTTCGGGACCAGGTCAGTATTACCACAATCGACCCGAAAGTGGCCAAGCTCATGCCATCACCATTTGGAGATTTCAACAAAGTGCTGGCGACCTTGCCTGGGGTTGTAAGCAACAGCGAACTGTCGTCTACCTATTCTGTCCGAGGAGGAAATTACAATGAAAACCTTGTCTATGTAAATGACATGGAGATTTACAGGCCTTTTCTGGTGAGTTCTGGTGAGCAGGAAGGCCTCAGTTTTATCAATCCTGATATGGTAAAATCCGTAGATTTTTCCACCGGAGGATTTCAAGCGCGGTATGGCGACAAGCTTTCTTCTGTGCTCAATGTGCAGTATAAAACGCCAAAGAAGTTTGCAGGAAGTGTTTCTTTAGGGGTTCTAACCCAAACTGCCCATATTGAAGGTGCGGATTCTTCTGGCAGGATTTCTTTTGTTACGGGTTTTCGCAGAAAGGATGCCCGATACCTATTTTCCGGCAGTAAATTCATAAAGGGTTTCGATGTAAAAGGAGAATACCTTCCACAATTTGTAGATGCTCAGAGTTTTGTAACGATAGACCTCACCGGAAAAGAGCGCCGGAAGACAGATCCCAACAGAACCACACTTGGCATTTTGAATGCTTTTGCACGAAACCGCTACACGGTGCGGCCAGCCAGTCGGGAGACACAATTTGGAACGATTCAAAGGGTGCTTCGCCTTTACACAGCCTATGAAGGAGAGGAAAGTTTGAATTACGATACATGGCAAACAGGCATTCGGCTTAGCCATCGCTGGACTCCTTCATTTCGCTCGGATTTTGTGCCCTCATTTGTTTCAACCCGCGAACGAGAGCGCGTGGATGTGGAAGGTGGTTACAGGCTTTGTGATGTAGAAACCAATCAATCGAAGGCGAATTACAACCAATGCATCGCAACCCGCGGCGTTGGAACGGAATACAGATATGCCCGAAACCGGTTGGAAGGTTTGATTTTTCAGTTTAATCAACGCAATTATTACCAGGCCGACAGCAGCAGGTTTGAAACTGAGTTTGGCTGGAATGCCAGTTCTGAAAAGTTGAACGATTTTTTATACGAGTATAAGTTTGTGGACTCCTCTGATTTTGTAAGCGAGTCGGATCCCTTAATTTCTTCAAACACCCTGCAAACCATTAGGGCAGGTGCTTATCTGCAGCAGAATTTCCGCATCAATGACCAGGCAAACCTGAATTATGGACTAAGGGCTGCATGGTGGTCGGGAAATCAGGAATTTATTTTAAGTCCACGAATGCAGTTTTCGTACAAGCCGGTTTGGAAAAAAGACTGGCTTTTCAAGGCATCTGCCGGAATTTACCAGCAGCAACCATTTTACCGTGAATTGCGGGATTATCAGGGCCGTTTGAATATGAATTTAAAGTCCCAGAAAAGTGCACAGCTTGTGCTTGGTGGAAATTATAAATTTCAGTTCTGGGGCAGGGAATTTCAGCTCAATCAGGAAGTTTATGGAAAATATCTTTGGGATGTTGTGCCTTATGATGTTGACAATGTTCGGGTTCGTTATTATGCCAAGAACAATGCGAAAGCATACGCATGGGGCTATGACATGCGCGTAGGAGGGGAGTTTATCCGCGGTGCAGAAAGCTGGTTTAGTTTGGGTGTTTTGAGTACCCGCGA
>CANETC010000246.1 GCA_947441055.1 Cytophagaceae bacterium
AAAAACCGCATAGGCAAACGCCCAAAAAACATCAGCAGCAAACAGGCACCCAAAAGCATTGCCGCTGTAGAAATATTGGAAATGGCAATCAATCCGCAGATGACAAAGCACCAAAATAAAATTGGACCGAGGGTTTCACGCCAGTTGGCCGTTGTGATTCTGGATTGTCTTTTTGCCAGCATTGCGGCTACATTGGCAATCAGTGCAAGTTTTGCAAGGTCGGAGGGCTGGAACTGCTGGTTGAGGAATGGAATTACAATCCAGCGTCTTGAATCGTTGATGCTGGGTCCAAAGAGGAAAGCAAAAATAAGCAAGCCTACTGAAGCAAAGAGCGCCAGCTTGGAAATGCCCACATAATATCGGTAATCGAGTTTGTGTGCATAATACATGCAAACCAGGCCTAAAACCACCAGCAAGCTGTGCTTGAAGAGGTAATTTTCTGTACTCACCGAATATCGGTAAGCAAGGCTGCCGGAGGCTGAGTAAACAGCCAGAATGCTCAAAGCCGACAAGCCGACAACAACACCCCAGATGACAGGGTCACCTTTTAGGTTGTCTTTAAGCCAGGTCTTAATTTGTTCTGCTCTTTGCATATTATTTGATGGTTGTAGTTTGGTTGGACATCTTTTTTTCCATCTCTAATACAGCTGCTTTGAATTGATTTCCCCGGTCTTCATAGTTCCGGAAAAGGTCAAAACTTGCGCAGGCAGGAGAGAGCAAAACGGTATCTCCTTTTTCGGATTGGGACATGGCCAATTCGACCAATTCAGTTACAGAAGTTGTTTCAAGAATCACCGGAACCATTTTGCTGAAATGGGATTTCAGCTTGGCATTTTCCCTTCCAAGACAAATGATGGCTTTTACTTTTTCTGAAACCGGCGCGTCCAGTTCGGCATAATCATTTCCCTTATCCACACCTCCAGCAATCCAGACAATGGGTTTCTGGTATGCTGAAAAGGCATATTTTACGGAATCCACATTGGTTGCCTTGCTGTCATTTACAAATTGTACTCCAGCAATTGTGGTAACGGCTTCACAGCGATGTGGCGCATTTTGGAATGTTTCAAGGCCGGCCAAAATTTTATCTGGCGTGCCACCAGCAAGCAAAACTGCCGTAACTGCCATCATGCTGTTCATGAGGTTGTGCGTACCTGAGATTGGAAGTGCATTTGCTGGAATTTGTAATTCTCCTAGTGTTCCAATTTTGAAGTTCAGTTTGCTTCCATCAAAAAAGAGCTTCGTGGATTTTTCTTCCGAAAGACCTGCCTGAATCATATTCGGCATGGCCGCATATTTATTGATTTCATCTAGAACCACCGGATTCTCTCCGCTGGTAATAAAGAACTGAGCAGGTGTCAGGTTTTTTATAATCCGGAACTTGGACTGAATATAGTTTTCAAACTTGTAATCGTAGCGGTCGAGGTGGTCTGGCGTGATGTTGGTTAGGATTGCAATGTCACTTTGGAACTCGTGCATTCCATCCAGTTGAAAGGAGCTAATCTCCACAACATACCAATCGAAATTATCTGTAATTACTTGTCTTGCCAGACTTTTTCCAACATTGCCAGCAAGTCCGACTGAAAAACCACAGGCCTGCATGAGATGATGGCAAAGCAAGGTGGTGGTGGTTTTTCCGTTGCTGCCGGTAATGCCAATGAATTTTGCCCTCGTAAAACGGGAGGCAAATTCGAGTTCATCCATTACTGGAATCCCTTTGGCTTTTATTTTCGCTACAAGAAGATTCGATTCCGGAATTCCTGGAGATTTAACTACTTCAGTTGCACTCAGAATCAATTCATCTGAATGACCGTTTTCCTCAAATAAGATGTCTGCCGCTTCTAATTCTTTGCGGTAGTTCGGGGCAATGCTTCCCTTGTCTGATACAAATACAGACATGCCTTTGGCTTTCGCCAAAAGTGCGGCTCCTGTTCCGCTTTCGCCTGCTCCGAGTATCACAAGGTCAAACATTTCTACTTACCTGAGTTTTAAGGTTCCAAGGGTTATGGCGGCAAGCATCAGACCGACGATCCAGAATCTGGTCACAATCTTGGGTTCTGCAAAACCGCTTTTTTGATAATGATGGTGTAAAGGCGACATCTTGAAAATCCGTCTTCCTTCCCCATATTTTTTCTTGGTGTATTTGAAATATGCCACCTGAATCATAACCGACAGGTTTTCTATCAGGAAAACGCCGCAAAGGATTGGTATCAGAAGTTCTTTCCGGATGGAAAGTGAAAGGGTAGCGATGATGCCTCCAATGGCCAGGCTGCCGGTATCGCCCATAAAAACCTGGGCCGGGTAAGTATTGTACCAGAGGAAGCCCACGCAGGCACCCACAAATGCGGCGCAGAAAATTACCAGTTCTCCCGAATTTGGGATGTACATGATGCCCAGGTATTCAGAGAAAATGGAATTACCTGAGATATAGGCCATAATCCCCAAGGTGAAGCCAATAATGGCCGATGTGCCTGCTGCCAGACCATCGATTCCGTCCGTAATATTGGCTCCATTGGAAACGGCTGTAATGATGAAAATAACCACCAGTGTGTACACCAGCCAGGTAAAGTCGTAGTCGCCAATTTTGCCGAATGTACTGTAGTCCAGCTCGTTGTTCTTCAGAAATGGGATTGTGGTAATTGCTGATTTAATATCATCATACCGGAAAGAAACATCCGCGAGGTTGTCAAGGCGATTGGCAAATTTATCATCTGGGCCAACCTGAAGATTCAGATTTTGGCTTTTGTATTCGCGGATTTTTACATCAGGGTGAAAAAATAAAGTGACCCCAACAATCAATCCCAGTCCAACTTGCCCAATAATTTTTGAAGTGCCCTTCAGGCCTTCTTTGTTTTTTAGAAAGACTTTGATGTAATCATCCATAAATCCAACGATGCCGAGCCATACGGTTGTCATCAGCATCAGGATGATGTAGATGTTGTCGAGTTGTGCAAAAAGCAGGGTTGGGATAATGATGGAAGCAATAATAATAAGGCCGCCCATGGTTGGGGTTCCTTGTTTTGCTTTTTCACCTTCGAGGCCAAGATTGCGGATGCTTTCCCCAACTTGTCTGTAGCGCAAATATTCAATAAGCCGCTTTCCAAAAACGATGGTAATGAT
>CANETC010000247.1 GCA_947441055.1 Cytophagaceae bacterium
GGAAGTAACGGACAATCTGCGGGCAAAAACGGAAATGCATCTTCCGGAAAATCTGGTAAAAGAGCCAGTCTTTCTGGCGGAACCAGCGGTAAATCTTCTGGTAAAAACGGAAAGGCCGGCGCAGGTAAAAATTCCGGCAAAACAGAAGTTAAATCAGAGTATGTGGTCGGTGAAAAGGAAACACTTTTCTCAATCGCCTTTAAAATGGGCATGACTGTAGAAGAATTGATGGCTTTGAATGGAATGAAAGACACCAATGTTTATCCGGGTCAGAAATTGATTGTTACTTCCAGAGAACTGTCTCAAAAATCAATTGAGGAAAAACTTGCAAACAGCAAACCAGTGAAACCATCTCCTGCAAAAACTGGGAGCACCACAGATCCAAAAGAAATTAATCGCTTAAAGATGGAAAAAGCGGCAGCCGATGCTGCGAAGAAAAAAGCGATTGCAGACCAACTTAAAGCAAAAGCCGCAGCTACAAAAGCCGCAGAATTGGCAAAAGCCGGAAAAGGAGCAGGAAATACATCCAAATCCAATCCATCCAACACGGCTGGAAAAGGGAACGAAACTGCCGGTCAGGGCGCCAATGCACAAGGTGGAAAAACCGGTGCAGGTAACAACCAATCTGAAATAGATCCGATGAAACCCCGGAATTCCGCTGATCCAATCACAGGACGGAATCCGAACTTTAATCCGACCCCAAATTATCCGGTTAACAACCCGACCATCAACAAGGGCGTAGAAACGAGCAACTCACTGGCGCCAGCCGATAAGTCGTTTTACATTTATTGCAATGTGACTTCCGGAGTCAACAAAAACCCTGTTGGAGGTGTGCTTCAGGTAGTTGACTTAAAGAAAAAAGACCTTGTTTACAATGTTCAGGCCAATAAGACTCAGCCAGTTCCACTTTTCAATGCCGGTGGAAAACAGAAGCTCCTTATTTGCGATATCTTCGGTTACAAAAAACAAGACTTTGATTTGAATCTTGACAACATCATCAATGACTCAACTGCACAGCAAGTGCAAATTGTGGATGACACCATCGTAATCAACTTCGAATTAAGGCGCCTTGAAAAAGGAGATGTAGCTGTGGCTTATAACATCTTCTTCTATGACGATGCCTCTGTCATGCTTCCAAAATCAACCTATGAACTTGATCAGCTTCTGGAACTGATGGTTGAAAACAAAAAAATTAAGGTGAAAATTCACGGCCACACCAATACCAGCAAGCTTGGCAAAATTCTTTACCTTGATAAAGGTGATAAGACATTCTTCCGTCTTACAGTAAAAAATAAGGAGACTTTCGGTCCAGCAAAAATGCTTTCTAAAAAGCGTGCTGAGACCATCAAGATGTATCTGGAATCCAAGCGGATTACAGAAGACAGAATCGAAACCGAAGGTCACGGAGGAAGTCAAATGCTCTATCCAAATACACACCCACTTGCCTTCAAAAACAAACGAGTGGAGGTTGAAATATTGGAAGACAAATAGCGTTTCAACAAACAACAATTTCCTAACTACGGCATGGTCACAAGTGCGGAGGAGCAGTCTTTTGAGAACCGAAACAACCTGATTGGTTGGTCAGTTTCTGTGCTCGCACATGTGATTATTTTGTTGATCATGTTCTTCTCTATGGCTTGGGAACGCCAAAACCCACCGCCTCTCGAATACGGCATGGAGGTTAATTTTGGATTGGATGATGAGGGATTTGGAGAAGTGCAGGAGACAAATCCAGCCAACCAAGATCCACAACCGCAAAAGACCAGTACAAGTCCCGCCCCACAAGAAGAAGCCGAACCTGAAGTAGCAGAAAAAGTTGAGACAGAAAATGTAATTCGTGGCGATGCAGAAGTGGCTGTTCCACCACCGAGCCCTGAACCAGTTAAAAAAACCAACCCAGTTGTGGTTGAAAAACCAAAAACAAGTCCAACCAAACCAGCTGCTCCTGAATCTTTGTTCCCTTCTGAAAAAGGTGGCAGTGCCAGCAACAACAATGGCAACAAACCAGGCACAACGGGAGATATGGGCAAAGCCGACGGAAACCCCGATGCAAGAGGAATTTATGATGGCAATCCGGGAAAAGGAAAAGGCGGTTCCAGTCTGGATATGGCCGGATGGCGCTGGGATACAAAACCAAAGGTTAATGATGAATCCAACGAGGAAGGCAGGATTGTCTTTCAGGTAAATGTGGATGAAGAGGGAAACATCGTTTCAGTTACGGTACTCGAGAAAAGTGTGAGCCCTGCCTTGGTTAGAAAATACCAGAAGGAAGTAGAGGGTCTTTCCTTCAGCCGCACCAGTGGTGGAAACAATGGCAAAGGAGCCAACGGAAGGATTACCTTCCTTATAACATCCAATTAAGTCAGTCGAATTGTGACCTACAAGGAAGCTGTTGAATTCCTGTTTTCCAGGCTTCCTGTTTTTCATAGAATTGGGGCCGCTGCCTACAAGCCTGGACTTGAAACCACGATTTCGTTGCTTGAAGCGCTGGATAATCCACATAAAAAATTTAAGAGCGTCCACATTGCAGGAACGAACGGCAAAGGCAGTAGCTCCCATAGTTTGGCTTCAATTCTTCAAGAGGCAGGGTACAAAACAGGCTTATATACTTCCCCGCACTTGTTTGATTTTCGGGAGCGAATCCGGATAAATGGCCAGATGATTCCGGAAGAAAAAGTGGTTCAAATGACCGAAGACTGGCAAGGCTTAATTGACCAACTCAAGCCATCATTTTTTGAACTCACAGTCGCAATGGCATTCAAGCATTTTGCCGATGAAAAAGTTGACATCGCGGTGGTGGAAGTTGGAATGGGTGGAAGGCTGGATAGTACCAATGTAATTACACCAGAACTATGCCTGATCACAAATATCGGGCTGGACCACCAGAAATTTCTTGGCAATACCATCACAGAAATTGCGGGAGAAAAGGCAGGAATTATCAAACCTAAGGTTCCTGTAATTATCAGTGAAGACCAGGAAGAAACCAGACCCGTTTTTATTCAGAAAGCAAGCTTGGAAAATGCCCCGATTCAATTTTCAGATGAATTGCTTACAATTGAAGACCTTGGAATCAGAAAGGGGAAAAGAGAAATAATGGCA
>CANETC010000248.1 GCA_947441055.1 Cytophagaceae bacterium
AGCACCGCGATAAACATATTCTCATGTATTGCACCGGAGGCATTCGCTGCGAAAAGGCCTCTGCCTGGTTTCGACATAAGGGTTTTCCCAATGTTTACCAGCTTGAAGGCGGCATTATTAAATATGCAAGAGATGTAAAAGAAAACGGTCTGAAAAACCGGTTCATTGGCAAGAATTTCGTGTTTGACGAAAGATTGGGTGAGCGTATCTCTGATGACATCATCAGCCATTGTCATCAATGTAATTCCACATCCGACAGCCACACCAATTGCAGAAACGAAGCCTGTCACCTGCTTTTTATCCAATGCAGTGAATGCGCCACAAAATTTGAAGGCTGTTGTTCTCCAGCTTGTATGGAAACGGCTGCATTGCCGGAAGAAGCTCAGAAAATCATGCGTTCACAAAAGCCTGCGGAAAGAAATGTATTCCGAAAAGGCAGAATCGAAGGAAAAATCAAGCCCGCATTCGGCTAATAGATAAATTGCAAAAATCCACCCCGGAATAAGAACACCCATGATATTATCAGGAAAAGAAATCCAGAACAGGCTTGGAAAAGACATTCAGATTGAGCCATTTGATCCGAAACTCGTCAATCCCAATTCCTACAATTTAAGGCTGCACCATGAACTGCTCGTTTACGAAAACAACGAACTCGACATGAAAACGCCAAACGCTGTTACGCAATTGACCATTCCTGAAGAGGGACTTTTGTTGGAAACCAACAAACTGTATCTGGGCCGGACAATCGAGTATACAAAAACTGACAATCTGGTTCCGATGCTGGAAGGGCGGTCTTCCATTGGGCGACTTGGACTTTTTATCCATGTTACAGCCGGATTCGGAGATGTGGGTTTTGCAGGTTTCTGGACCCTCGAAATTTTCTGCGTTCAGCCAATCAAGATTTACCCAGGCGTTGAAATTTGTCAGATTTACTACCACGCCATTGAGGGCGAGTACGACCTGTATCAAAGCGGAAAATATCAAAACAACAGCGGCATCCAGCCAAGTCTTTTATACAAGGATTTCGAAGGAAAATAAAAATGGTTTACGCGTTTAAGGGGTTTATTCCGGTTGTCCATCCTTCCTCTTTCATTCACCCTCAGGCTGCGGTTACAGGCAATGTGGTGATTGGAAAAGATGTTTACATCGGTCCGGGTGCAGCAATTCGTGGCGATTGGGGAGGAATTGTGATTGAGGATGGATGCAATGTTCAGGAGAATTGCACCATCCACATGTTTCCTGGCATTACTGTAGTTTTAGAAGAAGGCGCTCACATTGGACACGGGGCTGTAATTCATGGGGCGCGCATTGGAAAAAATTCCCTGATCGGCATGAATTCCGTCATAATGGACGAAGTAGAAATTGGAGAAGAGTGCATTGTTGGCGCCCTGAGTTTTGTAAAAGCCGGAGAAAAAATACCCCGTAGAAGCCTTTTAGCAGGCAATCCAGCAAAAATTTTGAAGGAGGTGAGTGATGAGATGGTGACTTGGAAAACCAAGGGTACACAGCTATATCAAACCCTGCCTGCCTCTTGTCATGAAAGTTTAAAGGCCGTAGAACCGCTACATGAAATGCCGGCCGAGCGACCTTTACAGGAAAGTCTTTTTCAAACCTGGAACAGCATTAAAGGCTGAAATCATATCGAGGGCACCTCCATTCCCCGGATGTGCCGGTAAAGTTGAAGTGCATATAAATCCGTCATCCCGGAAACAAAATCGAAGATGGCCATCACTTTTTCATAGTCCGAGTCAGCTTCCTCAAACCTGTATTGTTCACGAATTAATAGGATGGTTTTCTTTTGCATTCCAGACCTTTCAGATTCAGGGGTTAAGGAAGCCAAAACCATATCTTCCACCAACCCCGACATAATGCGGTAGCCAGCCAACTCGATTCGAACCACACTTCCATGGTTGTAGATTCGTCTTACAGAGTTTTCCTGAATCCTATTCAGAACATCAGCTGCTTCTGGAATGGAGCCCATCAAATCTCCCTGGAAATTGCCCGCTAAAATGGCTTCGCGGTTTTCCCAGAATACCTGAGCGCATCGGTTGGTAAGGAAATTAATACACTTTGCACGCAGATAAGAAATCGCTTCATTGGCATCCACTTCCAGAATCTCAAGTGTCTCGTTTATTTTCTGAAAGTTCTCAGCTGGATTCAGGGAAATGAGTCCAAGCAATAATTCACGCACCTCCGCAGTACTAAAAATCCTGAGTCGATGGGCATCTTCCAGGTCTATTATGTTGTAGCAAATATCGTCTGCGGCTTCCACCAGATACACAAAAGGGTGTCGCTTAAAAACCAATTCCGTGCCATGCTCAGGAACCATTCCAAGCTTTGAAGCAATTTTGAAAAAAGCCTCTTTTTCTGTTTGAAAATACCCGTACTTTTTCCGGTGTCTGGGTCCTTTGCTTCCTAAGGATTCCCATGCCCCACAGGGATATTTAATCATGGAAGCAAGTGTACTGAATGTGAGTCGAAATCCTCCAGAAAGACGGCCCCGAAATGTTTTGGTAAGGATTCTAAGCGCATTTGCATTCCCTTCAAAAGAAATTAAATCCGCCCACTCCTTTTCTGTAAACCTGGAACGGAATTTCGAATTGCCATCCTGAGAAGTAAAGAATTTGGAAATTGCTGATTCACCTGAGTGACCAAAAGCAGGATTTCCCAAATCATGTGCAAGGCAAGCAGTGGCCACCACAGTTTTAAGGTGTTCGCAGTAAAATTCAGCAGCCATCGAATCATCCGCCACTTCTGGCAAAGTGGAAATTTGAATGCCGACCATGGCACCAAGCGACCGACCCACACTTGCAACCTCAAGGGAATGGGTAAGTCTGTTGTGCACAAATGCCTCCTCCGGTAGTGGAAAAACTTGGGTTTTATTTTGGAGCCGTCGAAATGCAGAGGAAAAAATCAGCCGATCCCAGTCCCGCTCATATTCCGTTCTTTGAAAACTTGCCTGATGGTCGATGCCAAACCTGTCGGCCGAAAAACAATTGGTCCAATTCATTCTGGAAAATTTCAGTAATCAAATGTAGGCAAGCT
>CANETC010000249.1 GCA_947441055.1 Cytophagaceae bacterium
AAAGTAGCTTGAGCGTGGCGAAATGGCGCAACAGGCGCCACGCCAGATCATCAAACGAAGCCCCGTCTTACAAGGACGGGGTTTTTTGTTGGCTTGTTGTTCGCTGAAATGTTTAAGTAGCTTGAGCGTAGCGAAATGGCGCAACAGGCGCCACGCCAGATCATCAAACGAAGCCCCGTCTCAAAAGGACGGGGTTTTTTATTGTCTTGTCCTGAAATCTTCTAAAGGCGGCCAATTCTAATATAGTTGTTGCCCATTTGTCTGTATCACGGATTGATCGGATTATGCCTTTGTGCTCTTTGGTTCGGATTTGTAGTTAAACCCGGGTGTTTGCTCGTTTTGTCGGTTATGTGTATTTTAATTCTGTGTTGAGCTACTAAAATAGTTGGATTTAATCCGTCCAATCAGCGTAATCCGTTTCATCTGCGATTATTTCCTTTTTTGTCTGCATCACGGGTTAAACGGATTTAGGGATTTCATGGATTATTTATGTTTCGTACGTAAATGGGGAAGGGCGGCGGTAAATTGAATTGAAAATCCGTGTCATCAGCACAATCCGATTCATCGGCGATTCTGCCTTCTGTGTCTGCATCACGGATTAATCGGATGAATGGATTTCGCGGATTTTTTATCCTTTTTGTGGTGTCAGGTGGAAACACCTGACACTCTTGGCGTAGAAATATTTGGCATTTTTGGTCAGGTGGAAACACCTGACCGCACAGGAGAACACGGTCCATTCATCGGCGTTTCTGTTTTTTTGAAAAGTATTTTATTTTGGCTGGAAGCCATACAATATTCGGAACGTGGCGGAGCCACGCCCCAAAAAGATTTAATACCGTTCGAAAATTCCAGCGACGCCCTGGCCTCCACCAACACAGGCGGTAACCATGCCGAAGCGCTTGTTTTGCAGCGCCATTTCGTTGAAAAGCTGGACGGTGAGTTTGGCGCCCGAGCAACCCAATGGATGGCCGAGGGCAATGGCACCTCCGTTTACATTCACTTTTTGCGGGTCAAGATTGAGTTCCTGAATGACAGCCAGGGCCTGTGAGGCAAATGCCTCGTTCAGCTCTATCATTTCGATTTGGTTTTGGTCAATGCCTGAAAGTTTCAATGCTTTCGGCACTGCTTCTACCGGACCAATGCCCATCAAAGCAGGGTCAACGCCCGCTACTGCATAGCTCAGCATTCTTCCCTTAGGCTCAATCCCAAGTTCCTTCATTTTTCTTTCGCTCATCAGCAGCACGAAGGATGCTCCGTCGGATGTCTGCGAAGAATTTCCGGCTGTTACTGTGCCGCCTTCGGCAAACACAGGTTTTAGTTTTGCCAATGCTTCGAGGTTGGTGTCTGAACGAGGTCCTTCGTCTGTATCCACCATAAAAGTGCGCACCTGCCGCTTGTCCTTTTCATCCACAAATACCTCCTCCACTTCTATAGGAACAATCTGGCTTTTAAACCTTCCTTCTGAAATGGCCTTGAGGGCAAGTTGATGCGAGCGAAAGGCAAATGCATCCTGGCTGTCCCGGCTGATTCCATATTTTCTTTGAACCATTTCGGCAGTCAGGCCCATGCCGAGGTAATAATCTGCGTGTTCTTTTGCGAGGCGGTAGTTCAATGCTGTTTTCCAGCCAGTTGTGGGTACAAGCGACATGGATTCTGTTCCTCCGGCAATGATGCAATCAGCCTGATCTGCATGGATTCTCGCAGCAGCGATGGCGATGGCTTCCAGTCCGGATCCGCAATAGCGGTTGATAACAAATCCCGGAACCTGAATGGGCAAGCAAAGCAATGAAATGATGCGGCCCATTTGCATGCCTTGTTCGGCTTCAGGCACAGCATTGCCTACAATGAGGTCGTCGATGCTGGCTGGGTCGAGTTGCGGAACTGCCTCCAACAAATGTGAAATTACTTTCGCCGCCAGGTCGTCTGGTCGCATAAAGCGGAACAAGCCTTTTGGTGCTTTTCCAACCGCAGTGCGGTAGCCGTCAATCAGGTATGCATTCATTGGTTTTTAGCTTTATTGATGGAGTTTAAACTTCCTACTTTCCCTAATTCAGTTTTTCTTTTTTGCCGTTCTCGTTCACCCATTCCCAAACCCTGCCTCGAAGTTTGTTTTTTTCGGGTAGCCAGACTTCCCCGTTAACCAGCCAGTAATATCCTTTGAATTTTGGCAATTGATAAAGATCTGCCTCTGCGGCTTCGTCTTCCATCCAGGTCTTTAGTTGTTCTTCGGCATCATCCCAGTCGCGGCCAGTAAATGAGGCCTGCGTTCCACCTTTTATGGTGGCATGGATTTCTTTCTTTGCGAACCTCCATTCCAGAGAAATGGTCTCGAAAAAGTTGTTTTTGAGTAATTCCCCGAAGGCCATTTCCATTGGGAGTTCTTTGCCGCCTTCTTCAAGGCAAGCCTGAATCAGCTCTTCTGTAAAGCGGATCCACTTTTTTTCCTGAACCGGAGATAACCAGTTTTCGGTTCCGGGCTCGACCAATAAAACCTGGGAATTTGTGGCAGATTTCCATTCCGTGGCCTCCACCATTTTTTGCGTTTCTTCCAGCCAAAAGTCTGGGAGTTTTCCCTGCCACTCGAAGTCGTCTTCCAGACTAAATCCCTCGGCTTCAATTTCCTCTTTTGGGATTTCATCTCGGTCGGTGTATTCCTGCCGAAATTCTATGCTTGCGAAGCCATCATTCCCTGCGCCAATTTTGATGAGTGCATGAAATGCATGCGGCGGCGGAATGTCAGCTGCCGATTGAAATAGAATCGAAAATTCTTCTGGTCCTTTTTTCATTCCTTGGTTTTGGGCTTTTCCCAGACGGGCACAATTTCCTCAATTTTTTTTCTAAGAAACATAAAATCTGTTTTTCCTCCGGCTAGTATTGGTCTTATGTCGTCCATCAAATAAATGCTTCTTGGTAAAGTTCTCCTTTCTGCCGGATTTGAAATGGCATTGAACCAATTTTCCGGATCTACCAATCCCTTCAATTCATGTTTTTTGGTGAAGATGACCATCGCCAATTTTTCACCCAGA